>CAMOWP010000029.1 GCA_946628455.1 uncultured Clostridia bacterium
CCATAACACATAAACCGCCGCCGGTATAAATACCGCTGACGCTGGAAGTTGTCGTATAGCCTCCGATGATTTTTCCGTTTTCTCCGCTGTCTATGATATTCAGCGTACCTTCTACGCGCATAACGTATCCGTGCTTTTGTTTAGCGGTAAGATTTTTGTTTACCTCAAAACCGTTTAAATCAAGCGTTGCGGTTACGCCGCTCGGTACTGTCAGGATACTGCTGTCGTTCTTTACGGTATCCAAAACGTCCTCGCCGAGCGTAATATAGCCGCCGAGCGCCATTTTTTCTTTCAGCGCAGACCAGTTGTAAACAACCCACGGGTCTTCCACCGTTCCGCTGCCCGTTGTTGCCGTTTCACTTTCGGCAAATACGGGCGTTGCAGAAAACAGGAATATAATTGCAATCAGAAGCGCAGATATCCTTTTCATAATTTTACTCCTTTCAAAAAAAGCAGCACTCCGAAAGGGTACTGCCAAAAACATATTTACTTTACGTCTTCATAGTATCACAATACATTCTCTGTGTAAAGATAATATTGAAAAAAATTAAAGAGCCTTCCCTTGCGGGAAAGCTCCGTTTTTATTTTAACTATTCTTCGTTATATTCTCTTGCCGCCTGAATTCTTTTAACTCTTTGTGTTCCCTCCTCGCCGATTTCAACGAAGGCGCGGACTGTATCAGCCATCTGAGGAAGAGCGTTTCTCTTATACTCCTCGCACGCATCCATAACGTCGAATACCGTTCTGAAGGATTCCTGAAGAGTTTCAACGGCAATCATCGGATTTGCAGCCATTTCCTGAATCTCTCCGCTCTGCTTACCGAGCATATTTGCGTTAGCCTTGATAATCTCGCTTGTGCTGTCATTAAGAGTGTTAACAGCCTTGAGAACAAGCTTCTGATTATAGAGCGCCTGAGCGCACATAACGCCGATTCTGAGCGCCGCAACGGAAACCTGCTTTGCTCTTTCAACGCCTCTGATAAGCTCGTTATTGTTTCTGCGGATAACGTCTATTGCGCCGATTCCCTGATAGTTAACAACAGCAAGAGTTCCCATATCCATAATCTTCTGCCTGAGCGGGAAGAGCACCTCGGATTCAAAGAATTCAATCTTTCTGTCGTCAACGCCCTGCATTTTTGCATTTTCGATTGCAGCTGCAAGGGCTGAATCGAACTCGTTACCCATAGCGATATATTCGTTAAGCTTAACGGTTTCTGTTTCAAGCGCCTGCTGCTCAATAAGAAGGGTTTTATTATCGTTTTTAAGCTGCTTTTCGCCGTTTGAAATCACGTCGATAATTCCGTCGATAACAGCGTCAGCCTTCTCATACTTGGTAAAATATCTTCTTACGGGGTTGAGAATTTTGTTTTTGATTCCCTCTGAAAAATTGATTCCGCTCGGGTCAAGGCTTTTCATCTGAACTGAAAGCTCGGTAAGATTTGTTGCAACAACGCCTGTTTCGTCGCTGTTATTTTTGAAGGTTGCAATGCGCTTTGCAAGGAAATCGTTTTTTCTGTTGCTGGCAACTATTGCGTCCTCGCCGAAGCTTTCAATCGTTTTGATAACCTGATTCTTCTGCTCGAGGTCGGAAAGGTCAAGCTTCATAATTGCTTCAACCTGGGAATCAGCCGCGGTAACGAGCGCTTCGTTTCTCTCCTCGTCAACCTTAACCTTCTCCTCTACCTCTGTTTTAATCTCCTCTTTTGTCGGGAGTGAAAGTGAAAATTCAGCCATAGTTTTACTCCTTTTTGTTTTACAGTCAGTTGTTTTATCTTGTACGGGAGGGCACGGAGACCCTCCCCTACAGTTTATAATAGAGGGACGCCGCACTCTGCGAGTATTAAAGCTCTGCGTTAAACAGGTTTTTAATCTTGTAGATTACATCGTCGGTTGTTGCGGAAATTGAAGCCGCCTCGTTAATCTTTGAGATTTCGCCGAGGGTGTCCATATTAGCTCCCGTTCCGTAGCCGATTGTGTAAACAGGGATGTTCAGGCCGTCAACCGCCTTGTCTATATCGTCAAGGCCGAGATACTCGTTTGGCTCGCCGTCCGTCAGAACGAAAAGCATTGGCTTTGCGTTGGGATGGTCAACAAGAGCCTCGTCAAGCATTTTGAGCCCTACCACTATTCCGCTGTACATTGCCGTTCCGCCGCCCGCGGTAAGATTCTGGACTGCGCCCTTGAAATACGCCTTCTGATTGAGGTCAAATTTAGCTATATCAAGCTGCTTTGTAACCTCATCGTCATATGTGATAAGGCCTACGTACGCGTCGTTCTTGATATAATTAATGCTGTTTACAAGCGATGACTTAAGGGTATTAAGCGGCTCGCCGTCCATTGAGCCCGAGGTGTCAACAACGAATACGGAAACTATCTCCTGGCCGTTATCCTTGTTATCCTTCCAGAGCTTTTGAGCCGCGATACAGGTTTTGCCGTCAGGCATAGCCATATTTGATTTATAGCCGAGCTCGTTGTTGAAGCCGTATTTCTTTGCAAGCTTCTGGGAGGAATCGTTTTTGCAGAACTCGGCAAATTTCTTAAGAGTCTGCTCCTTATCGTCGGAGAGCACGCCTATCTGATAAAGCGGATTGTTATGCTCTGCGCCGAACGGAATGAAGGAATAAGAGGAGAGCGACTTGTCGTTGATATATGTCTGATACTCCATAATAAATCCGTCAAGCACGCCCGATTCTGCAGATTCTCTCATCTGAAGCGTTGTAAACGAAACAAGCGGAACGTTCTTCTGGAATGCGTTGAAGCCTTCAACTGCGCTTTCGCTTAAAATATTCTTGCTGTCAGCCGCATAAAGCGTACTGATGAGGAAATTAAGGCCTGTTGCGCTTGCATACGGGTTTGTGTAGCCCATTGTGATAACGCCTTCCTGGGTTGCCTTTACTACTGTTGAAAAATCAACCTTTCCGTATTTTTCCTTTATTGTTTTCTGAGCGTTTTTTGAAAGCAGGATGCCCGCAGTGTTGCCGAGAAGCTGCTTTTCAACCATATTGATTTTAACTCCGCTTGAGGCAATCATCTCGCCGAAGAATTCATTAGACGGAGTATATGCGTCAGGGGTGTAAACGTTTGCGTTGATATACTCAACGGCAGTTCCCGTTGCAAGAGAGCGGACCGAAACGCTCATTTTCTTTCCGTCTACTCTGTAGCCCTTGGCGTTGAAATCCTCCGCAACATCGTTGAGCCAGCCGTCTGTGCCACTTCCGCCCTTTTCGGTTGAGGTGAAGATTTCAACGTTCACATCGCCCCTGCCTGTAACTGTAAGCGGATATGTTTTTTCAATGTTCGGCAGCTCGTCTGCGATATTGCTTGTTACCGAATCAATCGGAGCCTTCTGAGGGGAGGCTGTTTCGATATCGATTTTGCCGTAAAGCTTATTGAGCTGCTTAACTGCTTCCTCGCGGGAAATAGTGCTTTGAGACTTGCCGACATTCTTTGTTTTGCTGATGCCGACGCCTACGATACCTGCAACTACAATTGCAATAGCTACAAGAGCAGCAATAATCTTTTTGTTCATTTCATTCTCCTTATTTTAGTTACCGTAATACTTTGTGTTTTTGATTAACTCCTTCATCTCTGCAAGAATCTGGATGTTTTCCATTGACTGATTATTGATGTCGTCAAGCTTAGAAATTTCAAGAATCAGGTTGTCAATAAGTGTTATTATATCCTCGTTTCTTTTTATGATTGAATCAACGTACTGAAAATGCTCGTTATAAATTTCAAACTTGAGCCGCTTGCTGTCCTCAGGCAGATTAAGCTCGTTTTTTCTGAGCTTGATAAATTCGTCCTCGTCAAATACGGTTATTCTGTTAACAGCCTTTTTAGTGTTATCGTAAAACAGGGAAATAACCTCGTCTATTGTTGTTTTGAATTTGATATAGGTCATTTCGGTTTTATCAAAATTCTGCTCAAGGATAACCTCAAGGCTCGCCTGCTTAGGCGCAAGCCTTTTAATCTGGCTTTCAAGAACGCTTATCTGATTTGTGAAATCCTGCTTATAAGCAAGGTCGTTAAGCGCTTTGATATATTCCTTCGGCGATTTAAGCTCGTTTTTATCAACAAGCTTCGTTTTCTTCGGGGCGCCTGCAAGAAGCAGATAATTAACAACAAGAAACACCGCAATAATCACAACAAGTACGATGTAAAACGCTGCTTTTCTCGGGGAGAGCCCCACGAAGCCCGGCGAAAACAGATAAATGCAAACGCCCGCAAGCACTAAGTTAAAAACGGCAATTATCAGAATGCTCGGTTTATTTTTCATTCGCCTCAACCTCCATTTCGCTGAATTTTGAATCTGCCTTTGCTTTGTATACCGACGCCGTGTAGGCGTAAATCATAACCGTCATAGCGTCGCTCAGTGTCTTGATGTCCTTTTTATTTTTTGATGTATAATTTGCAAGCTCGTTTTTTACAAGCTGCGGTATCTCTTCAATAGTCGGCTGCTTTTCGTAGCACTGTGTTATGATATCGCAGAAATAATCATATAGCTTATCCTCTGAGATTATATCGTCGCTCTCATCGTCTGCGCTGCCGTTTACCATTTTCATAAGCTCGCCGATTCTGTCAATCTGCATACAGTCTCTCAGCGCCGATATAAGCAGAATTCTTGCAAGCTGGCGTTCGTGGTACTTTTTCTTTACGGGCCTTGCAACGTAGCCGCGCTTAACCCAGTTCTGAATTGTTGAAGGCTCAAGCCCCGTTATTTTGCAAACCTGACCGAGCGCAAGCCCGTCCGCCGCCTGGATTATAGGGAGGAGGAGCGAAAACATACTCCCTCTTTCCGTATATTCAAGAAGCGTTCCCGGAATTAATTTCTGCATCACAGTCACACGACCTTTCTTTCCGAGTTTACCTGATTATATCACAAGTTCATTTGACTGTCAATAGTGTTCTTAAGATTTTACAATGTGTTCACAAATAAAAAACGGCTGCTCAGCAGTCGTTTTTGTCAGGCTTTTTCAAATCGTTTCTGGCTCTTTTAATTATTTTTACCTCAATTATAATGATAGAAGCAACCGCCAGGAAAATGCTCTCCTTATGCTCGCTTATCCTTATGATGAGATACACTGCAGGCATCATTAAAAGAAAATACAAATTCATTAGCGCCAGAACTATTTCTCTTAGCTTTTTAATCTCATAGAGCTTAATTTTATCCCGCATTTTGTAAAGGATTGCAGCCGCCGCGCCGATTATCACAAGCTCAATAATAATAAATACAAAGTGGCGGTCCGCCCAGAGCATTGAAATGTTGTAATATTTTTTTAAGCATACATAAACGAACGTAACAAAAGCAAAGAGATAATAAGCTGCGCAAAGGTAAAAGCGCCTTAAGCTCTTTTCGCTTTTGAAATCATTGGTGAATATTCCGTCAACCGTGAAAATTCCGAGCATACCTGCAAGCTCGGGGAAAGCCAGAGTCGGATTCAATACGCTTAAAACAACGCCCGCAACAGCCATAAGCTTAAACGCCTTTTCCCTGTCCTTAAGAGACATCATTGCGACAAAAATTGCAAACGCCGCATTGGCGGTAAGCGCACCCATAAAGCCCCAAAAATCCGCAATCGGATTTATCAGGAAAAACAGCGAGCCGCGGAACAGCTGATACGCAAGATATACAATTGTAACTAAAACGCCCGGGAGCGCTCTAAGCCTTTTTGATTCTTCCATTATGATATCCTTTGTATTATGAATAAGCGTGAGAGTGAATAAAAATATAGGTTGAAAAGTAAATTGCCACCTGCCAGTATCTGCTGACAAAAATCTTTTCATACATCCATTTAAGCTGCTTTTCTCGCACGGCAACGTACAAAACAAGCGTAAACTGAACTAAAAATGCGTGGCCTGCCCACCTTACGACATCGGCAGCAGAAAGCGCTCCGCCGATAAGAGTGTAATAATACTGCAGCAGCATAAGAACGTAAACTAATTTCTTAGAGCCCTTGCTCTCACGTATCATATGCCTCCAGAAAGCAGTAAAAACAACCATTAGCGGAGAACAGATTAAAATAAATATTATAAGAGTAAAAATCAGGCTCGGGTTGATAGTATAAAATCTGAGATTAAACGCAAGCTGAGAAATAACCTTTCCGTAAAGCTGACTCGCTTCAGCTGAAAGCTTTCCGTCAAGGAACGGGAATACCTGCTCTGGAGAAATCCACACATATTCGTTAGGCGGATAGGTGTCATAAAGCGTTGCGTCAAAATAAACGGTATAATTATATCCCGCCTTATCCCTTTGCGCCATAATTTTATCAAACTCTTCCATTGAATAAACGAGATTTGATTTTTCATAAATAAGAAAATACGAAAACAGAAAAGCGGTTACTCCTGCAGAGAGCACGAAGATTATTACATAACCTATTCTCTCGCCCTTTTTTTCGGCAAAGCACGACTCGTATAAAAGAACAAGCGCAAATGCAATCAAAGCGCAAAGCGCCGATGAAAAATGAATAAGAAGCGAAGCAATAAAAACTAACGGAATAAGATATTTCAGATACTTGTTTCTGATAATCAGGAAAAATACCGCTCCGAAATAGAGCCAGTATGTATCAAGCATACCGAACTGCTCTGTATGAATGGCAAAGGTTGAAGGGCCCGAAAGGAAAAACATCGCAAGAATAGTCATTGCAGACCTTTCGTTTTTTGTCTTTTGCGCAGCAACAACGCTTGCAACAGAAAGCGACAGTACTGCAAAGAATATCAGCATTAAAATAATCAGATATAAATTGAGCTGATTTTCATAAACCTCTTTGAAGAAAAGATGATAGATTGCGCCGGGCAGAAGCTTGGTGCAAAAGCCCATACTGTAATCGACAAGGTGGTGAGAATACGTTGAGGCGTCAACCCTCCATTCGCTTATGGGAGCTATAAACAGGTGGTTGTAAATTACAATAAACGCAAAGAAGAATGTAAAATAAAATAAGGTGGTGTGCTTAAAGTAAAAATCATTGTAAAGCTTTTTTGCAATTGATTTTGTTCTCATAATTACACCTCCTTATCTAAAATTTATTTTATATCTGCAGAATAGAGCTGGTTAAGGCTCTGAATGGTTTTTTCCGTTTGCTTCGGGATATCCTCAAGCTCCAGCGCGTCGGCAGACCTGCGCTGAACATAGGTTACCCTGAATTTTTCCTTATCATAATCCTCATCGCCGTCAAAGAACGGGTTTTTGTATCCGTTATTATTGAAGCGGTATTTGTCAACGGTTTTTCCGTCAAGCGAATATTCGGAATAGCCGTAATCCGTCTGATACGACGCCTTGAAGGTTGAAATGAACTGTTCACCGTCAAATTTGTATTCCGAGGAGACGGCTGTGATATGCTTTCCGTAATCCGTTGACTTAAATGAATTGAGGCAGTAATACGCCTTCTTATCCTCACGCTTTACCAGATAATAAATATCTGAGCGATAGTTTAGCTTATTTGAAAGCCCCTCGTTTGTATATGCAAGCACCGCCTTGCTTCCGCTGTAGCGGTAAATATCACAGTAATATTTATAAACCTCGTATGTAACGTTTTCTCCTCTTGCGGTTTCGCTTCTTTCCTTTACGGGCTTTCTGTAAACAAGCAGCATTTCCTGCTTGCCGTCGCCGTCAAAGTCAATAAGCTCAACCACGGCAAGACCATCGATATACGAGTTACCGTCCTTTTCAACATACTTGCTGACTCCGTAGCGCTTGTTGTAATCCTGAACAACCTGGTAATAAGCGCTCTCAAGGCTCTGTTCTCCGTTGTTGCTGTCAATGTCGTTCTCTTCGCTTCTGAAGCTTTCGAGAAGGGCTATTGTTTTATCAACCTCAACGGAAGCCTTTTCCTCTTTCAAAACGGAATATTTAATCTTTTCAAACGCGTTCGTATCGTCCTTACCGTCAACGGAATATGCTTTTGTTTTGCCGTCATAAGCGCCGTCAAACTTTTTCTCAAACTTGCCGCGCTTTAGCTGCATAAGTGAGAATTTGCTGTTTTTCTCCTTGTCAAATTTTGCGATATAATATTTATTTTTTGAATGGTAAATAAGCGAATATGCATCCTTCGCCTTGCTGCTGCTCTGTGCTACTGCCTCGCTGTACAGCAGGGCAAACTCATCCATTTCGCCCATTCCCCATACCTCGTTATAATAGACTCCGCTCTTGTTGTAAACGAGCATAAGCTCGCTGTCGCCGTCGTTATCAAAATCCATTTCTCTTGCGAAGCAGAGACCCGTCAGACGGTAGCCCTCAACCTTATAGCTGTCATAAAGATTTTCATAATTTGCATTGCCGTACTGAGCGCAGTAGGACGAACAGATTTTTGCGGCGTTTTCAGCAAACTTATCCGAACGCTTGTTTTCCCTATCGATTGACTCCATAAAGATTGTTATAACACCTACAAAAATGACAACTACGAGAATTAAAAGAAGAACGATTATAAAGAAATGCCTGAGGCGGGAATACTCCTTTTCACCGTTTTTCTTTTTAATGCTTTCGGCAGCTGAGCCGATGCCGTTTTTAAGCTTTTCGGAAAGCGATTTCTTTTCCTTTTGCTCCGCCTTCTTTTCAGCGGCTTCCTTCGGCTTTTCGCCTTCTTCGCTTTCACCGCGCTTTTCTTCAAGCTCCTTGTGTAGCTCCTCCTTCGGGAGATTCATATGCTCAAACGCTTCTATTGCGGCATTCAGCTCGTCAAAATCAACAGAAGGCTGCTCAGGCGTTTCGTCAGTCTGCTCGGGTTTTTCTTCAGGCTGCACGCCGGGCTCTGCGGGCTCGGGGATATACGAAGGCACAGCTTCAAGAGCTTCTTCAGAAGCCTGAGGCAGCGAATTGCTCTTATTCAGATAATATGCTTCATCATCCGAATAGCTGAACGGTCCGCTGACCGAAGGGATATTACCGTCATAATCAAAATAATTATTCTCTTTCACGCCTTCACCTCCCCTTAAAAAGTATTAAAAGCTATAATATTTTAACATATTATTAAAAAATTGGCAACAAAAAATAAATCACCCACGGCGCGGCCGCAGTTAATAAACAGAGTTTCTCTGTAATATATATTTACAGGGTTTTTTACTTATCACCTACATATCCGCATAAACCCACAAACAATTTGCAAAATCCGTCAATATATGGTATAGTAAAGAAACAGTGAATAATTGAGAGGGAGTACTTGTGATGAAAAAATTTTTTGTGATTTTTCTTGCAGCAATTCTTATTACAACCGTATTCGGATGTTCAAAAAAGGAGCCTGAGGCGCCTTTGGCAATATCAACCACTGCGCAGACAACTACAAAGAAACCGTGGCCGACATATAATCCGCTTACGGGCGAGGATAATTTCAACAAGAAAGCTGTGGGCAGGCGCCCTGTTGCAATAGTTGTTGAAAATCTTACCCCCGCAAGGCCTCAGTGGGCTATAGGCACGTCGGACTTAATAGTTGAAGGCGAGGTTGAGGGCGGAATCAGCCGTATGCTCTGGTTTTATGCGGACTATACAAAGGTGCCCGAAAAGGTTGGTCCTATCCGCTCTGCGCGCCCGTCATACGTTAAATTCAGCGAATACTTTGATTCAATTTACATTCACTGGGGCGGAAGCCACAACAACCAGAATTACGTTGGCGGCTACACCGTAATCAAGCAGGACAAGGTTAACGATTTTGACGGAATGAAGGGCGGAATCCTCTTCGGCAGAGACAACACAAGAAGAGTTTCAAGCGAGCACAGAGGAATCCTTCACGGAGACAAAATTCCGCAGGCTATCAAGGATAAGGGCTACAGAACGAACATAAAGGAAAACCGCTTCAGCCCGCTCATTTTCAACAGCGAAATAACAGACCCCGGCGACGGCAAGGCAGGCAGCGTTAACTGCACCTTCTCCTCACGCACGGACACAAGAAAATTCACATACAGCAACAAGGATAAAAAGTATCACACCAACGACTGGAAAACGGAAGTTAAGTTCCAGAACGTTATTATCCTTATGGACCAGACCAAGTATTTCACCGTTCCTTACAAGGGCGCAACAACAACTTACCTCAACTACCAGTACAAGGGAGGCAAGGGCTACTACGCTTCAAACGGAAAGCAGACCGAAATATCCTGGAAAATAAAGAACAACAAGCTTTATCTCAAGGATAAGGACGGAAACAAGAGAATCAAAATAAACAAGGGTAAATCATATATCGGCCTTGCTTCATCAAACAACGGCGGCAAGGTTACCTTCGGTTAATATGAAAAAAATTGTTTCAGTTTTGCTTGCAACGTTATTCGTTTGTTCTCTTTTCGGCTGCAGCGCAAACGCAGGGTCTGAAAGGTTTTCAGGCACGGTTTATGACGCGTTTGACACCGTTACAACCGTAACCGTTTATGACTCCGATAAAGAAAGCTTTGAAAAGCACCTTTCAGCCTTTGAAGAGAGGCTTAAGCATTACGATATGCTTTACAGCATTTACGACGATGTTGACGACCTTGTAAACCTGCGCGAAATCAACGAAAAAGCGGGAAGCGCGCCCGTTGAAGCAGACGGAGAAATTATATCTCTTCTCAGCTTCGGCAAGGAGTGCTATAAGCTGACAGACGGCGCGGTTAACATCTGTATGGGCTCTGTTCTCAGCCTCTGGCACGAGGCGAGAGAGGTGTCAATAAACACGCCGGAAAAGGCATATACTCCCGAAGCAGCGAAGCTTAAAGACGCGGCGCTTCACACCGATATAAACAACCTTATTATTGACGAAGAAAAAAGCACTGTTTTCTTTAAGGACGGTGCAATGAAGCTCGATGTCGGCGCGATTGCCAAGGGCTATGCGGCAGACAGGCTTGCGCAGTATATCAAGGATAATTCAATATGGGAAAGCTATGCTATAAGCATAGGCGGAAACGTTATTACCTCGGGCTACAAAAACGGCGACGGCAGCTCAAAATGGAACATTGAAATTGAGAACCCCGACGCTTCGTCGGGCAAGGCGCTTGAGGTGCTTAGCGTTTCGGGGCAGGCGGTTGTTACGAGCGGAGACTATCAGCGCTTCTTCACCGTGAACGGCAAAAATTATTGCCATATAATTGACCCGAAAACGCTTATGCCCGCCGAGAGCTTTTCAGGCGTTTCAATTGTAACCGACAGGGGCTCGGCATTAGCTGACGCACTTTCAACGGCGCTGTTTATCCTCCCCTTTGACGAGGGCAAAAGGCTGGTTGACAGCCTTGAGAGAACGGAGGCCGTCTGGGTCAGCAAGAGCTTTGAAAAGACTTACTCGCAGGGCTTTGAGGATTATATAAAGCAATGAAAAAACACGATTTTATTCTTATCGGAGCAGTGCTTGCTATTGCCGCGGTTATATTCGGAATTTTATATTTCGGAGGAAACGGCGGGCAATACGTTGAAATTGAAATTGACGGAAAAATAACGCAGTCTCTCCCGCTTGACAGGGACGCCGAGCTGGAAATAAAAACCGAAAAAAACGGCGTTAACACGCTTGTTATCAGGGACGGCTACGCTGCAGTTACCGATGCAAACTGCCCCGATAAAATCTGCGTTCACCACAGAAAAATAAACAGAAACGGCGAATCAATAATCTGCCTTCCGCACAGAGTTGTTATCAGCATTTCTGATAAAAGCAACGCGGAGGAGATTGATTCGGTAAGCTGATAATATGAAAAACAGTAAAGCAAAAAACGCCGCATATTTCGGAATAATGGTTGCGCTCGCGTTTACTCTCAGCTATCTTGAAAGCCTGATTCCGTTTAATTTCGGGATTCCCGGGGTTAAGCTCGGGCTGGCAAATTTAGTTGTTGTTGCGGCGCTTTATTTCGGCGGAATAAAAATGGCGCTTCCCGTTGCGGTTATAAGAATACTGCTTGCGGGAATCACCTTCGGAAATGTTAACTCGCTTCTTTACAGCCTCGGCGGAGGTATGCTGAGCCTGCTCGTTATGTGGCTGCTCAGAAACAGCAGGCTGTCTGTTATCGGGGTCAGCATTGCGGGCGGAGTTACGCACAATATCGGGCAGATAATCGTTGCCGCAATAATTATGGGAACTAATAAAATAGCCTATTACCTTCCCGTGCTTCTTGTTGCAGGAACGGTGACGGGTCTGCTTATAGGAATAGCCGCAAAGCTGATTATTGAAAGGCTGCCTGACATAAAAAGTGAAAAATAAAACGCAGGTTTTCACCTGCGTTTTTATTATTTAAGAAGCAGTTCGATTGACTCTTCGAGTAAATCAAAGAAATGCTCAACTATTTTTTTATCCTCATCGTTACCCCTTACGCACATTGAAAGAGTGAGCTCTTTTCTCATAGAGGTTGCGGAGAGAAGAACGTAAGGCTTGTACTTAACAGCGCCGCTCATAAAGCCGTCAGTCGGCTCGTTGCCTTCAAGCGCGAGCTTGTCAACCTCAAGGATTCCGATATTGCTCATTGCGAGAAGCGGATTTGCATAGCCGACCTTGATTATCTCCTCGCTTGCGGCGTGTGGCATAATCTTATATCCGAGGGATAAAAGCGGAAGCCCGTGAAGCCCCATAAAACGGTCCTGCTTAAACTGATTAGAGGAGCGGACAACGTATTCAAGCGTTTCAAAAATATCGTTTCCTCTTCTCGGAACTTTGCACTGCATCCACGCCGTCTGATTAGTTACGCCCTGGTCTGTGTTATCCTTGATATGGCGCCTTAAATCTATAGCACAGGAGATTGAAACGCTATCCTCAGGGTTATACTGAGCGAGGTCATAAAGCGCATAGAAATATGCGGTAAGAAGCATATCGTTTATGGTTGCCCCTCGCTTTTTACCTGCTGCGCGGATTTCATCAAATTTCTGAGCTGAAAGCTTTCTCCTGGCAATAAACGATTTATCGCGGATGTTATCGGGAGTCAGCGGGAAGCCGTGCTTATCGGGGGTGTTAATGTTTTTATAAAGGTTCTTCGCCATCTTGCGCTCGCTGGCTGTGAAATCCTCATAAACAGCCTCATATGAACGCGTTCCCGTTCTGAGCTCAATCGGGCTGATTCCCTTTTCAATGTAATCGTTATAGTTTTTGCACAGCGCCTTCATAAAGTATTTCAGGTCTCCGCCGTCCATACACATATGGTTTTCAACAAGAAGGAGAACTGATTTACCGCCGTGGTTGAGGACCTCAACCTTCATCTGGATATCAGCGTCGGGCGGGATATACTGAACGAGGAAGCTGTTAATCTCCTCATCAAGCTCCTCCTCGCTCACCTCCTTAACTGTAAGAACGTCGTCGATAGTATAATCCTTAACAGTCCAGTACGGATGGATATGATTATCCGTAAATGAGGAATGAAGCACGGGAGCTTTTTCAAAAAAGCAGATTAAAACTGTTTTGAGCGCTTCAATATTAATTTCAAAATCATAGTGAAGCTCAACATGAACCATTCGGTCATTAAAATCACGGAAGAGATAATGCATTTTATCCCATAATTCTGCGTTTAATTTTCGTTCCATGTATCAGCCACCTCCAGACTTGAAATCTTATTCTTTGCAATCGCAACAAGGATAATGATAAGGTCTATAATCAGCGAAAGCGGAATGATTATCCACGCAAAACGCCACGCGATTATGCCCGTTGCGCCGATAATTATAAACGCAAAAACGGACATAACGGGGATATAAAACAGCCAGTAGAAAATTGCAAGGCGGTGCTTGTGGAAGGTGCAGAAAAGTGCGTCGCACAAAAACATCGCTATAAGCGCAAACATAAGAATTATCCAGCTGCTGCCGAGGCTCGTCATTGCCAGAACCAAAATAAATGCGGCAACGCCGAAAACGATGACGGCACCCATAAGGCATATTCTTGCAAAAATATGGAAAATCTTTTTCATATTTGCGAAGAAGGACGTTCCGATTGAAAGAAGATATACAACCCAGAGCAGAACTCCGTCAACAACGATAGCCCAGTTGATATCCCATCTGTGATTTGCAAATCCTGCAGTTAGGAAAATAACAACAATCATTATGAGATAAATCGCCGAGCCGACAACGTTGAGAATTATATTTCTCTTTCTGTTTGCCGAGGCGGTCTCTTTTTTATGGAACTCCGCATACGTTTTGCCTAAATCAGGGTATTCACTTATAACGAGGTCGTCAACAACCTTCCTTGCAATACTGCCTCTCGAGCTTATCTCGTTTGCCCTGTCCGTCATCTCAGTCAGAATTTTTCTCTTGTATTTATAGAGAATTTTATCGCCCGGCTTATCGGGCAGCTTTGAGTTAATATAATCAATATAGCTATCCATAAATCCCTCCGTAAAAAAACTGAGTACTTTGCGCACTCAGTTATTCTCATAAAAAGACACAATGTACGCAAAAGCATATATTGAGTCTCGCATATTAAAGCTTGCCGGTCAGTTTCCTGACGTGATGACGACGTGCTGCGAAAAGCAATAATCCTAATCGCTTGCTACTCCCTCAATAAAAATATTTTACTATAATAAAGCGATATTTGTCAAGATAAATTTAATATCAGTATCCAAGCTCCTCGTTAACGATTATGACCTTGATTCGCCCATTATGCCTCTGCTTTGCTGAGACAACATAGTTACAGCAGATTCTCGTATCAGCCGCACAGCCGTCGCACATAAACGGGTTCTCCCTGGTAAGAGATACGCATTTGCCGAGCTTTGCGCAGGGGGACGGAATTCCGAGCCTTACGCAGTTAGGAGGCGCCGCCTTTTCTTTAACTCTTGTAATTGCGGCGTTTATATCGGGAACTATTTTGTTTTTGCCAACTATCATTATTACCTGCTTCGGGCCGTAAACAATGCAGGCAACGCGGTTTGAATTACCGTCAACGTTGTAAAGCTCGCCGCGCTCGGTTACAGCGTTTGAAGATGTGAAATATGTATCGCAGCCAAACGCCTTTATATATGCTTTGCGGACTGCCTCGCCCTCGTACTTTGAGCGGTCAATATAATCATAATTTCCGCTGTTTAAAAGCTCGGGAATACCGCACGCCTTAATCGTTTCAGAGCCGCCGTGGGAAACGCTTTCGCCCTCTTTAACAAGAGCCTTTACTATCGGGAGGACCTCCTCCTTTGTTTCAACGTAAAACGGCTTCATTCCGTTTTTTTCAAGGTTCTTCATTGTGTTTTCTATGTATTTTTCCATTTCTACCTCCAGTATTTTCTGTCAAGGCTTCTGTACTGAATAGCCTCGGCTATATGCTGAATTTCAATTTTTTCGCTTTCATCAAGGTCTGCAATAGTTCTTGCAACCCTTAAAATTTTATCGTACGCTCTCGCGGAGAGCCCCATTGAATCAAAGCTTGCCTTGAGCATTGAATCCGCCTCCTCACTTAAGATACAATACTGCCTTGTTGCGCGCGGAGTCATATTTGCATTGCAGGTTATATTTGTTCCCTCAAAGCGTTTTTTCTGGATATCGCGGGCGCGGTTTACGCGCTTGCGGATTTCTGCGCTCGCCTCCTCCTTCTGCTTGCCCGAAAGCTTTTCGTAATCAACGTTCTGCATTTCGATATGAATATCAATTCTGTCAAGCAGAGGACCCGAGGTTTTATCGCGGTAACGCTTTTTTGCCGCCTCGGAGCAGGAGCACTCCCTTGTCGGGTGGCCGAGATAGCCGCACGGGCACGGATTCATTGCAGCAACAACCAT
>CAMOWP010000030.1 GCA_946628455.1 uncultured Clostridia bacterium
TGCGGAACTTGAAAAATTAGGCTTCGGCTCGGATATGGCACTTACCACTTCACCACTGTCAGCAACATCAGTAATGGTGTTGCTGTTTTTTTGTTTGAAAAGCCTGAAACCCTGCTGTATCAACGGATACAGCTTTTTTGTTACCCTTCCGAGCAAGGCTTCCAATGTAGGCAGTTTTGCAAAAGCGGTTGTTCTTTATCAGAAAAAAGTGCCCTCAAAACAATAGTTGTGGTCTCTCGATGGTCGCCTTTGCAGTGTTGTTTAGTTGAGGGTGTGAAGGTAGCGTGTTGTTTCAAAATATTTACACACAACTAAACGAAGTCCAAAAAAGAGTACGGGTTTTACGAGATTAAGACTGATTATTGTAAAATATAACAAATTGTGTTATCATAATAAAAAATATCTGCTTAAGAAACAAACAGCATGATTGAGTTTTCAAAGGTTGTACGATATTGACACTCGGTAAAACTCAACTTGAAATATTAAGGGAGAACAAGAATGGATGAGTTGTTAACATTAGAAGAAGCCAGTGCTTTTGCTACCTCTTATATCGGAAAAGAAGTCACGGTTTCAAACATCAACTATTTAATCCAATATGGCAGAATAGATAAGTTCAATACCGCAAACGGTCTTTGCGTATCAAGTGAACAACTGATTGCATATTACAAATCTGCTAAAGGTGCAAGGGAAATAGAATGGAAAAGCAAGCTTGGTCAGGATGTTAACTGGGCACTTTCGTTTGATAATTACAGTGAGGCGCAAACGACCAAACACGTTCACCGTCTACATCCGTATAAAGGAAAATACATTCCTCAACTGGTTGAGTATTTTCTTGATGACCATATTGACGAGTTTAAAAAAGAAACCTTTTTTAAGCCGGGCGATATTGTTCTCGACCCATTTTGCGGTAGCGGAACAACACTTGTACAAGCTAACGAACTAAGTATGCATGCTATCGGTATAGACATCTCGGTTTTTAATTCTCAAATTGCAAATTGCAAAGTAAAAAAATATGACATTAAGCTTATTGAATCAAAGGTTGCAACAATTACATCGCTATTGATGGATTTTGAAAAAACGCTTAATATCAAAGCGTTTGACGAAGAGCTACTTCAATCACTTGCAGACTTTAACAACAAATATTTTCCTTCACCTGAATTCAAAAAAGCTGTCTATCAAAAGAAAATTGACGAAAAAACGTACTCGAAAGAAAAAGAAGAAATGTTTCTTCCGATTTACAAAGCTCTGGCAGAAAAGTACGGTATCAATTTAACCTTATCAAATAAAAGCTTTATTGATAAATGGTATTTTGAAACAGCAAGAAAAGAGATTTACTATGTAAATTCTCTTATATCTTTAATAGATGACGAATATGTCAAAAGCGTATTACAAGTAATCCTATCGCGTACTATTAGGTCATGTCGTGCTACTACACATTCAGATTTAGCAACGTTAATAGAGCCTATATATACGACATACTATTGTAGAAAACACAAGAAAATCTGCAAACCGTTGTTTAGCATTCTAAAATGGTGGAAAACCTACAGCAAAGACACTATTTCAAGACTGAAACAATTTGATGAAGTAAGGACAGATACGACCCAGATTTGTTTAACAGGCGACTCTGCAACAATGGATTTAGAGAATGAAATCATTGGTATTGGAGGCGCTTTGGCCGATGCATATCTTAAAAATAAGATTAGTGGAATTTTTTGTAGTCCTCCATATGTTGGCCTCATAGATTATCATGAGCAGCATGCATATGCCTATGAACTATTTGGATTAAAGCGCCGCGATGAGCTTGAAATAGGCTCTATGGCTAAAGGAAACAATCGTTCAGCTGTTGAAAAATACATTGATGACATTGTCGGCGTTTTGGTTAATTGTAAAAAGTATTTGAAAAAAGATTACAATGTGTTTATTGTTGCAAACGACAAACACCATGTGTATGCAACAATAGCTGAACGCGCAGGAATGCAAATTGTTGAGCAGTTTAAAAGACCAGTGCTTAACCGCACAGAGAAAGATAAAAACGCTTATTCGGAAATCATTTTTTGGATGAAGGAGAAAGAATAATGGATTCAATCAAAAAGCAACTCATTGCACTTGAAGCTATTAAAATCCTAAAGACAAGGTCGGACTCGTTTCCAGATGACACAACCATAGCAAGAAATGCGCCGTTTCACAAAGCGTTTTTAAAAGCATTTGAATCAAAATTTGAAGAATTAAATACGAATTCCGATGCGTTATTAAATGTTAGCTCTTGGATTCATGGACTAAACACAACACTGGGACAATCATTTTTTGAAAGTGTTGCCCACATTCTTTGCAACGGTGAAAAAAGAGCATTTCCTGGTTCGGAATTTAGATTGTATGCCGAGCAAGAGAGAGTTATTTCCGAGCATATGACAGATTTGAAAAACGGCACCGTGATACCTAATACTTCTCAGGAAGATGAAATGCTTAGAAATGCAGCACATGGTGATTTGGTTGTTGGCTCTAATTTTACCGCTGATTGTTTTTTTGAAGACGAAGAAAAAATTGTTGCAATCGAACTGAAATCTGTGCGCCCAAATTCTGGGGAGACACGCGGTGAAAAGCAAAAAATATTGAAGGCAAAGGCAGCGCTTAGACATCATTACAGCACTGTTCCGGGTTGTGAAAATAAGAAAGTGTATTATTTCTTCGGCTTCCCATTTGACCCTACTGCAACAACAGACACGGGCTTTAACAAAGCTAATTTCATGGGCAACATGATAGAGTTTTCAAAATTTTGTGCAACAGAAGACATCCTTCTTGCTGATGAGCTGTGGTCATTTCTTTCAGGAGAAGAAAACACTATGGAAGAAATACTGCGCATAATCAAAGATGTTTCTCAGGCATCGTTTTCCGCCGACTTCAATTTCCTGTGTTCAGCTCATAGCATACAAAGCAACCCTGAAAGGTATAGAAGTATTGTATCTCAGTGGCATCTTTGCAATGAAACAGAAATAGTTGACCGTTGGGATGAAGTTGAAGCATCTAACGAAAGAGATATCGTAAAATTCAAGTATATGAGTCCTTTTAATAATAGTGGGAAATACAATGAACGGCGCTCTGCCGCGCTGATGGAGTATTTGCATCGTTAACGAAGTATTAAATGAAAAGAAGGCGTGTCACCGGTCACGCCTTCTAATACTAATTACTTATTGTTTTTCTGCGTCTCAGGTACTGTAAAACGGAAAACTTTTTTGCCGTAAGATGCCGCATAAATACGCCTTCCCTTTACAGTAATATAGGGAGTGTAAACCACTCGGTACGCTATATTATCCATAATATGCGCCCCCTTTTCAAAAGATTCCTCTTGAAAAGCCCGACAATGTATGCTAGAATGAAGATACTTCTAATAGCCTTCCGGTGAAAATCGTCAAGGCGAGCATGTGTTGCAAGCACATGTCAAAAGGCAGACCGCTATTATGGTGGTCTGTTTTTTAGTTGTCAATTTTGATTTTAAATTTGCGCTTCAACAATACATCAAACATATCCTTGATGAGAAGCAAGTCATCTTCCGTTGAATCTACAGGAATAATTATTTTTGCAACCTTGCCCGAGGCAACAGGGATATTCTGAGAAATATAATCCGCGGCGCTTTCTGGTACAGGCAAAGGCGTTTCTAATTGTTGTTGAATGGCATCGCTGTTTTCCGTGCTTTCTGACACAATAGGCGCTTCCTTTTCAGAAACGGGCTCATCCGAAGGATTATCGTTGGTTAATCCGTTTTTCACTTCTGAGTAACAGAATATTCCTCCCTTGACAAGGTCAAGTTGGTCAGCGCTTTCAAAAAAGCATTTTGCCGCGTTAGCTTTAACTGCCTTCGCAATTTTATAACTGCCCATCAATATGTTTTCAAAAATATCCCTTGGTGGCAAGGCTTTTCCATCATACGCTGAAATCAACTTCTGATACAATGGCGGCATAGCAAACGATTCAACCTTCATAAGCGTGATATCCCCAGTAGGGTATATCATGTTTTTTGCCAGTTCCGTCAGTTGTATTGCGCCACTGCTTGTTGTAATGAATCCGAATTGTTTTGAAGAACTGATTTTCGCAGTAAATGACTTAGTGGTAGTGCTGGTTAGGCCGTATTTCTTAGCAACCTCGGTATATGAAACCGATTTTAAATTGAATCCTGCAATCGTTTTAGCAAATTCAAAGCAGTCTTCCCAAGTGGCATTAGGATACAGATTGCTCTTTTCTCTGGTTCCCATACTATTTTACCTCCAAATTCTTAATTCTGTTTGTATTATAGCACGGGGCCAAACTATTGTCAAGAGGTTTTGGCTAATAAATTTTCGATTATGTTCAAAATTAAAGTTTTGATATCGCAACTCTTTTGATATTCCTGAGAGCAATCACTCCAAAACCATTGAAAACACTCGGTTAATTATTGGCTTTTGCTTTTGATGTAGAACGTCGTTTGTACAGCTTTCAACGAAAAAAACAAAAACATTCCAATGTTCAACTAAGGAGCATAGAAAAATCTATGCTCCTATTTTTACTGTTACTTCTTCTTTTTTTCAGGCTCAACAAGCATTTTTGACGTGATGTTGACCTCGTCAAGCGACCGTTGGGGCGATTTACTGTACGTTTTCAGTTTAAGATTTAGGTTTTCGGCGAGGTCACTCTCAGGTTGCCTTTTCATTAGAATTCAGGATGATTTGAAAGCGTTAGTTGCAGAGTATGTTGCCTTTCATCGGCTTATTAACGCTTGTTTGTTTACGGCAACAGGCTTTCATCTGTTTTCAAATCCCGTCCGGGTCACCAAATGAAAACAGACACCTTCACGGTGTCTGTTTTTATTTAATCATTTGGGCTGGATGGGATTTGAAACGGTTCGTTTGCGACCGCTGCCTGTGGCAGAGGAAGGGAGCAAAAAGAACTTAGCCGCGGTCGAAATTTTGAAACGCCGTATCGGGCGTTTAACAAAATTTCGGGCACCGCAATGCGATATTCGTTGTCTTTCGATATGCATTTATTTCTTTGTTGAGAAGAAAACCCCGTCCGGGTCACGCGGCGCAAGCCGCAGGAAACAGTGGAAAATCCCAACAAATGCGGGGTTCGATGTCCCGCCTTTGTTAATCTTGCGTAAGAGAAAAATCCCGTTCGGAAATGCTATATCCGCCCCCTTTCAATATGCGCTTTTGCATTACCAAAATAAGATTGTTGAATTACCGTCAATTTATGGTATAATTTAGATAACAAGTATAATCGGAGGGTTTATTTTGGATTACAGAAAATTCGGAGAGACGTATTATATCAGGCTTGACAAGCACGATGAAATCATTTCATCAATACTGAAAATCTGCAAAGAGGAAGGGATTAATTCCGCAATTTTCAGCGGAATCGGCGGCTGCAGCAGGGCTGAAATTCAGACCTTTATTCCCGAAAAGGGCGAATTTGAAACCGACGAGGTTAGCGGAATGCTTGAGCTTGTATCCCTTAACGGAAATATAATTACCGATGACGAGGGCAAGCTGTATCACCACACCCACGCCGCGTTTGCATACAAGGAAAACGAACAGCACTGCCACAGTGCAGGGCATATTAAATCTATTACCGTTTTATACACGGCGGAAATTGAGCTGAGACCTGTTATCGGCGGAACAATAAAAAGAAAGTTCAACCCCGAAACGGGAACGGGTCTCTGGGATTTTAAGGAAATATAAAAACACCGGGAAGATTTTACGGATAAAAGAAATGGCGCATAATTGCTGCCGTTACTATTGCTGTTACAGCTGTTTAATCGTTAAAAAGAATCCCTATCTTGTCAGCGCCTCGCCTTGCATGGCGCTGTTTTTATAGCACATTCGTTTGACATTGCAGAGCATATATGCTAAAATATTATAAATAAATGCATAAGGGGTTTGCTTATGGAAAAACTAACTAAAACTCAGCAGAAGGTGTTTAATTACATCAAAGAGATTATAGACGAAAGAGGCGTTGCTCCGTCTGTCCGCGAAATCGGCGCGGCTGTTGGGCTTAAATCGACCTCAACCGTTCAGTACAACCTCAACGCGCTTGAGGAGCTCGGTTACATTGAGCGTGATTCACAGCTTAAAAGAACTATAAGAATCTGCAAGGGAGGAATCCGCCCCGCTCACGTTCCGCTTGTGGGTACTGTTACGGCGGGCGTTCCGATTCTCGCTGTTGAAACGATTGAAGATTACATCCCCGTTCCGATTGACCAGAGAGGGCGCAGCCTTTTTGCGCTCAGAATCAAGGGCGAATCCATGATAAACGCGGGAATTCTTGACGGCGATATCGTTATTGTTGAGCAGACTCCGAGCGCGGAAAACGGAGATATAGTTGTTGCCCTGATTGACGACGAGGCAACGGTTAAGCGTTTTTACAGGGAAAACGGCCATTTCCGCCTTCAGCCTGAGAATGACAGCTTTGAGCCGATTATCGTAAGCGAGCTTGCTATTCTCGGCAAAGTAATTTCACTTATCAGAAATTATGAATTCTGATAGTTGAATTATCTGCTTTTATATGATAAAATTGTTTAAATTTTTAAATCAGGAGAGTTAATTAAAATGAGCGAATGCAATCACGACTGCTCAAGCTGTTCATCCAACTGCGCTGACAGAACTCAGCCGCAGAGCTTTCAGCAGCCAATGAACAAATTTTCAAACATAAAAAAGGTTATAGGCGTTGTTTCGGGCAAGGGCGGAGTTGGCAAAAGCCTCGTTACCTGTATGCTCGCTTCAAAGGCGCAAAAGGCGGGGCTTAAGGTCGGTATTCTTGACGCCGACGTAACGGGCCCTTCCGTTCCCAAATCCTTTGGAATAACAACAAAGGCGCTTCAGGATGAAAACGGTCTTTTGCCGACTGTTACTGACAGCGGAATCAAAATGATGAGCATAAACCTTCTTCTTGAGAATGAAAACGCGCCCGTTGTATGGAGAGGACCCGTTATCAGCGGAGTTATTCAGCAGTTCTGGAGCGACGTTTGCTGGGGAGAGCTTGATTACCTTTTCGTTGATATGCCTCCCGGAACGGGAGACGTTGCGCTGACTGTATTTCAGTCCCTTCCGGTTGACGGAATCGTTATTGTTTCTACCCCGCAGGACCTTGTTAAAATGATAGTTAACAAGGCGTATAATATGGCTCAGCTTATGAACGTTCCCGTTCTCGGTCTTATTGAAAATATGAGCTGTTTCGTTTGCCCTGACTGCGGCAAAAAGCACAGCATTTTCGGCGAATCGCAGATAGACGAAACTGCCGCCGAGCTCAACGTTCCCGTGCTTGCGAAGCTGCCTATTGACCCCGAAAACGCAAAGCTTGTTGACGCGGGCAGAGTTGAGGATATCAAATGCCCCGAGCTTGATGAATTTATAAGCGCACTTTAAGAGGTGACAGCAATGCCAAAAAGAAACGATTATATTTCATGGGATGAATACTTTATGGGCGTTTCCCTGCTCTCTGCTATGAGAAGCAAGGACCCGAGCACTCAGGTAGGCGCCTGCATTGTAAGCGATGAAAACAAAATTATGTCAGTTGGCTACAACGGCTTTCCGCGCGGTTGCAGCGACGATGAGTTCCCCTGGGAACGCAGCGCCGAAAACTCAAACGACACAAAATATCCGTTTGTTTGCCACGCAGAGCTTAACGCAATTTTAAACGCGGGCGGCCAGGACCTCAGGGGCGCAAGAATTTTTGTTGCGCTTTTCCCGTGCAACGAATGCGCAAAGGCAATTATTCAAAGCGGAATCAGGGAGGTTGTTTACATATCCGATAAGTACGCCGACACCCCTGCAACAAAAGCGAGCAAAATGATGTTTGAGGCTGCAGGAGTTAAGCTCACTCACTTTAAGAGCGACAAAACAATCGCCATTTCCTTTGACGAGGCTGAGGTTTAATACATACCCGTATGAAGCAGATTGACATATACGATTTTGACAAAACGATTATCCCCTATGATTCGGGAACAAAATTTGCCTTTTACTGCCTCACCCGCTATCCGTGGTGTTTTCCGATAGCTCCGATAGTGGGTATATTTGCGTTGCTCGGAATTACGGGCGTAATCAGCTGGAAGGCGTTTAAAAAAATCTGCTTCTCGTTTATGCCGTTTATCCCGCGAAGGAAGGCGATTAAGGGCTTCTGGGACAGGCACGAAAAGGATATTTACCCCTGGTTTAAGGAGAGGCCGCGCGAGGCGCTCGTAATAAGCGCCAGCCCCGATTTTCTCCTTGAGGAGATACAGAAAAGAATCGGCTTTGAGGGGCTGATTTGCACCCGCCACAACCCGAAAACAGGCGCAATAATCGGCGAAAACTGCGCAAGGCAGGAAAAGGTTAACAGATTTTATGAAGAAATTGAGCAGAGCGAATACAGGGTAATTGACGTTTACTCAGACTCTCTTAAAAACGACCGACCAATTTTCTCACTTGCAACAAATAAATGCTATCACATTGTTGACGGCAAAAGGAACGAATTCATATATTCTCAGAGGTTCAGCGAGGACTCATAAATGAAATATTTTTTAAGAATTATTCTGGCGCTTGTAATTGCCGCCGCTGTAATTACGGGAGTTTACTATTACACAAACGATAAAACGCTTCCCGGGCAGAAGGGCGAGGTTATTCTGACAACCGCTACCAAGCCTGCCGCAACGGAAAAATACGAAGCGCGGACTCTTATTGCAAGCCTTGATAAATATGATTTCAAGCTTTACAAGAGCGGCGCAAGCGTTATTATTGAGCACAAGGACAACGAGTTCACCTTTGATAACTGGAGCAAGGTTATTGACGAGGAAACGCCGAAAATGTACTATTCTGACTTTGACGGCGACGGCGAAAAGGAGCTTGTTATCCGCGCTGTCAGCGGCCAGGACGAGAGCACAAAGGAATATGTTTACGAGCTTTATATCCTGAATCCGAAGGAGGGCAAGAAGGAGGATTATGACGTTCTTCTTGTTTCACAGGATACCTGGCGCACGGTTCTTGATGACCAGGTAACAGAGGAGCTCAGCCAGCTTAAATCCTGCAGCAAGGTGCTTCAGTTTGTTATGGATTCAAAGGGCTCGCCGATTGCATATAACAGCGAAACGGGTATCGCCGAAAGCGCTGCATACGTTGGCTACGCAAAGGCGCTTCAGGATGACAACGGAAAATATATGAGCCTTTTCGGCTGGCAGAAAAGCAAGGGGCTTTTCACAATTGACGAGGATAACAACATAAAGGTTGAGGTTGAATGCATCGCAACATATGACGAATCTCACATCGTTCAGGACCTCGGCAAAATCTATTTCGGCCTCACCGTCAGCAAGGACAACAAGCTTTCCGTTATCCCTAAATCTATGTACTTTGAGCCAAATGAAAAATTCAGGGTTGCTGACCCGACCGAAACTGCCAAAAAGAACTGGACCTTCACAAGAAACAACGCCTTCACTCCAAAGGACGGCGGCGCAATCAGCTGGGCAAAATACAGCTTTAAAATTGATAAAAAGGTAATAACCGACACCGAGGATTTAGCTAAAGAGGAAACCGATATAAAGTACATCAAAAGCTTTACGATGACTCAGGCGGATATTCTTCTCACCGCGGCTGACGGCTACACCTTCTCAGAGGACCCTGTTAAAAAGGGCGATTATTCGGTTACAATCAACAAGGGTAAAAAGGACGAATATGAAATATCCTACACGGCGAGAATAAGTAAGGACGCAAAATCCGTCAGAATTACCTTTGACAAGACCTATGACCAGAAAAAAATCAAAACCGTAGACATAAGCTACGGCTCAAGATAATATTCAGATATGGGCAAAAAGGAAGACAAGACAAACGTTATGCGGGTGCTTGACCAAAGGAAGATTGAATACTCGCACTTTGAATATGACAATATGACAACCAATGCGCTTGAGGTTGCAAGGGGCATAGGCACGGCACCCGAGCACCTTTACAAAACGCTTGTAACAACGGGGAAATCGGGCGAGCACTATGTTTTTATGGTCCCTGCGACAAACGAGCTTGACCTCAAAAAGGCTGCTAAGGCTGTCGGCGAAAAGAGCATTGAAATGCTGCCGCAAAAGGAGCTGCTTCCGCTAACGGGCTACGTGCACGGAGGCTGCTCGCCAATCGGGATGAAAAAGCAGTTTAAAACCACTATTCACAAAAACGCTGAAAGCGCAGAAAAAATAACCTTTTCCGCCGGCAGAATCGGCAGGCAGGTTGGGTGCTCGCCGAAGGCGCTTGAAAAGGTTATCGACCTCAATTATTCAGATATAGTCAAATAAGGAGCTTGCTATGGCTTTATCACCTTTATTCATTCTTTACATCGTTATAGTTTTCTCATTTTTCGTAACCTCGGCGTTTATGTTTTTCCCGAAGGGCGACGAAAGAGTTCACCTTATATTTTTCTGGCTTGCGTGCGCGCTTTCGCTGCTTGTAACCTTTATCAACGCAACGGCACTCCCCGCCTCATCAGAATATACGGATAAAATTATTCTCGCCTGGTGCGGGCTGATTTTCACCGCGCTCGGAGTAATAATCCGAATGCTCAAGGGCAAAACAAACGCGGTTGCAAACATTTTTGTTATGGTTGCAACTGTTTACGGCTGCGTTGGTTATTTCCTTTTCAGCTGATTTACATAATCCGCAAAAAGGCCGAGGATATCAATTTCGGCTTTTGCATAGACCATTCTCGCGCCGACTGTATCCTCAAGCTCGTTGAAAACGATTTTACCCCCGTTAAAAACAAAATCAATTCCGTAATAATCTCCTTTGACAAGGGAGATTATTTTTTTTACCTTTTTTGTTTCCTCATCGCTGAGCACATAAGGTATCGCCTCGCCGCCGAGGCAAAAATTCGAGCGGAAATCCGTTTTGCTGACTCTTAAGATTGACGTTACTATTTTACCCCCGAGCACCCAGATTCTGAGGTCCCGCCCCAAATCCGAGGCAGGTCTCTGGCAAACCTGAGCTTCGTCATATTCGGCGGGGTCGCTACACATAACAACGCCCTGACCGCCGTGGGAATTTTTCGGCTTTTTAACAAACGGAACGCCTTTATATCTTGTTTCCATAATCTCTATTCCGTTTTGCTCCATAAAATCGTAGCACGCCTGCTTATCATTTGCAAGGCGCGAAAAGGAGGAGGGATTCAAAACACGGATTCCTCTTTTTTCAAAGCGCTCGGCAACGGTGTAATCGTTAGTTCTGTTAATAACAAGCTGTGCTTCTCCGTCATAATCGGGAGTAGCAAGCACCGCGCCGGTTTCGCTGCATATTTTATTTACGGCAAAGGCGTTTCGCTTCGCTTCCTCTTCAGAATAAATTAAAACCGTTTTCATATCGTCTGAATTATCTGTTCAAAAATGCTCTCTGCAGCGTCAATTCCCGTTGCGTTCATAAGATTTATAATATGCGCGTTTGAATTGACCTCGCAGACGAGAGAATGGTCCAGAATATCAACGCCGCCGAAATCAAGCCCGAGCACGGCGCAGGCTTTTACGGCAATGTTGAATTCCGTATTAGTCGGAGTATACGGCTCCGCAACGCCGCCGTTTGTTATGTTTGAGCGGAAATCCTTTGTGTTTATTCTTCTCATCGCCGCAACGCATCTTCCGCCCACCATCTCAAGGCGCACGTCCTCGTTTCCGTTTTCAATATATTTCTGAAGCAGAAAGGGCTTGTCGCCGATATGGGAACGCACCTCTTCAACCGTTTTGCACAGAAAGACCTGCTCGCCGAAGGAGCCGAAGCACTCCTTGAAAACAACCGGAAGCCCGAGCCTTTCAACAGCCGATTTAACGAATTCAGTGTAATCTGTTTTTATGTATGTAAACGGCGCGATATATGTTTCGGGCTGGGGCACAACGCCCTCAAGGGTGAGATACGTTTTTGCCTTATCATCGCACAGCTCAATTGAGCGTGCAGAATTATAAACGGGAATTCCGAGGTTTTCAAGGTGCTTTGCAAGGTTGACGTCCTTATCCCAGAAAAGGACAAAATCGGGCTTTTCCTCACAGAAAAGCATTTCCTCGTTTGTTTTTGTTTTAAGCTCGATTCCCATTTTCGCAGCCGTAGCTTTAAGGTGTGCGTAAAGAGCGTCAAACTTTTCGCTTTTGAGATAGGCATTTACTACTAAAAATCCTGTCATTTTCTCACCAACTTTGTATGCTTTCTTAAATTTATTATATCAAGGCGTATTGCTTTTATCAATGAAATAATGTAAAATAATTAATTGTTGACAATTATTAAAAACAATTAATTTGTAAACAATTTAAAGAGAGAATTAGCGAATTTTTTAAAAGGCGCAATTCATCAAGGAGGGCAAGTGTTATGAAAGAGTATAAATTAAAGTACGGCTGTAACCCAAATCAGAACCCCGCGCGCATTCATATGGACGGACAGGAGCTTCCGTTTGAAATTTTAAACGGAGCCGCAGGCTACATCAATTTGCTTGACGCGTTCAACGCATGGCAGCTTGTTAAGGAGCTAAAGGAAGCAACAGGGCTTCCGAGCGCAGCTTCCTTCAAGCACGTTTCGCCCGCAGGCGCAGCAGTAGCTCAGCCGCTTGATGAAATTGACAAAAAGGTTTGTATGGTGCCTGACGGCTTAGAGCTTTCGCCTATCGGCGTTGCTTATGCAAGAGCAAGAAGCTGTGACAGACAGAGCTCCTTCGGCGATTTTGCGGCGCTTTCGGATACCTGCGACGCTACGGTTGCAACCTTCCTTCAGAAGGAGGTTTCAGACGGTATTATCGCCCCCGATTATACAGAAGAGGCGCTCGAAATCTTAAAGAGCAAAAGACGCGGAAATTATCTTGTTATCAAAATCAACCCTGACTACGTTCCTGAAGAAATGGAAACGAAGCAGGTTTTCGGCATCAAGTTTGAGCAGAAGAGAAATAATGCGAAAATCACTATGGACCTTTTCAACGATATGCCGACTAAGGTTAAGGAAATCCCCGAGATTGCAAAGATTGACCTTTTAATCTCAATGATTACGCTTAAATACACTCAGTCTAACTCCGTTGTTTACGCAAAGGGCGGCCAGACTCTCGGCGTAGGCGCAGGTCAGCAGAGCAGAATCCTCTGCACAAGAATGGCAGGCAGCAAGGCTGATATGCTGTGGCTCAGAAGAAACGAAAAGGTGCTTAATCTTCCCTTCATTGACGGAATCAGAAAGACCGAGGCTGACAACGCTATTGACCTTTACATTTCAGACGATTACGAGGAATTACTTAAAGACGGCGTATGGCAGAGATATTTCACAGAAAAACCCGAGGCTTTCACCGCTGAGGAGAAGGCAGAGTGGCACGCAAAGATGGACAAGGTTGCGCTCGGCTCAGACGCATTCTTCCCGTTTGAGGATAACATTGAAAGAGCGGTTAAGTCAGGCGTTAAGTACATCGCTCAGCCGGGCGGCTCAGTACGTGATGAGAACGTAATTGAGTGCTGCGACGAGCACGGAATTGCTATGGCAATGACAGGAATCAGATTATTCCACCACTAATAAAAGTAAAAGAATTAGGAGTAAAGAAATGGTAAGAGCAATAGTAGGCGCCAACTGGGGCGACGAAGGCAAAGGAAAAATCACCGATATGTTCGCTGAAAAGAGCGATATCGTTATCCGTTTTCAGGGCGGTGCAAACGCAGGACATACTATAATTAACGAGCACGGACGCTTCGCGCTTCATCTTATGCCGAGCGGCGTTTGCTATGACCACACAACCTGCATTATCGGAAACGGCGTTGCGCTTGACATCAACAAATTCATAAACGAGCTTGAGCAGGTCAAGAAGGCAGGGCTCAACCCGAAGCTTCTTGTTTCAGAGCGCGCTCAGATTCTTATGCCTTACCACATCAAGCTTGACGAATACGAGGAGGAGAGGCTCGGCAAAAACGCTTTCGGCTCAACGAAGAGCGGAATCGCTCCTTTCTTCTCTGATAAATACAGCAAAATCGGCATTCAGGTAAACGAGCTTTTTGATGACGAAACTCTTAAGGCAAAGCTTAAAAACATCTGCACTCTTAAGAATCTTACTCTTGAGCACGTTTATCATAAGCCGCTGCTTGACGAAAACGAGCTTTATGAAACCTGTATGGAGTATAAAGAGAAGATTGCGCCTTACGTTTGCGACACTCATAAATATCTCAGCGACGCTATTAAGGAAGGCAAAAATATTCTTCTTGAGGGCCAGCTCGGAACGCTTAAGGACCCCGATTTCGGTATCTATCCTATGGTTACCTCGTCATCAACTCTTGCAGGCTACGGCGCAGTTGGCGCAGGCATTCCGCCTCACAAGATTGAGGATATAGTTGTTGTAACAAAGGCTTATTCCTCAGCAGTAGGCGCAGGAGAGTTTGTTTCAGAGATTTTCGGCGACGAAGCTCAGGAGCTTCGTATTCACGGCGGCGACAAGGGCGAATTCGGCGCAACAACGGGCAGACCGAGAAGAGTTGGCTGGTTTGACTGCGTTGCTTCACGCTACGGAATCGAATGTCAGGGCGCAACTCAGGTTGTTATGACAGCGCTTGACTGCCTTTCATATCTTGAAGAAATCAAGGTTTGCGTTGCTTATGACATAGACGGCAAAATCACTAAGGATTTCCCGACTACTCCCGACCTGAAAAAAGCAAAGCCCGTTCTTAAAACCTTCAAGGGCTGGCACTGCGATATAAGAGGAATCAGAAATTATGACGAGCTTCCGCAGGAAACACGCGATTACGTTGAGTTCATTGAAAAGGAAATGGGCTGCAACATAACAATGGTTTCTAACGGACCCGAAAGAGAAGCAATTATTTACAGAAATAAATAATCAAAAAGGAAACGGACACTTACGGTGTGTCTGCAATAAAGCAGGCGGCTGAGTTTTAGACTCAGCCGCCTGCTTTGCTGAATTGACAAATCAGAATTTGTTTAACGGATTTCTTTGCTGTCTTTAAAAACAGTATACAGCCACTTTTCAAATTCATGAAAATGTTTAGGAAAGTTTTGTGAACCGTCTGCATAGAGCTTCTGTCCGCCGTTCAGCGTTGCGGTTATTTTAAACGTCGTTCCGTCAAGCACGCCCTTTGGATGTTTCCCGTGAAAGCCGTCCCATTTAATAACATCGAACCCGTTCAGCGCATCAATCACCGTTTTTGTATCCCACACCGTTCTTTTTTCAAGAATTCTTTCTTCCTCAGAGTTTGCATAGGACATTTTGTAATACGAGATTTCGGTTTTATCACCGTTCACTATAAATTCATACTCTTCAGTAAGTCGCATTCCGCTAAGGCGAAGATTTAATCTTTCCATATCTGTAATTGTACTGTCAGTAATTCTTTTCGTGCCGTTATTCGAATTGCTATTATTTCTGAAAAACATAAAACACACTCCTATAATAATTATGCCTGATAATACTATGGCGATAATAACCTGTAGTTTCGGCTTTTTCATTT
>CAMOWP010000031.1 GCA_946628455.1 uncultured Clostridia bacterium
AGGAGAAGAGAGCGCAGAGGTTTATCTTCCCTCTGCCGACGGCTGGTATCTTGACGAAAAATACTATGAAGGCGGGCAGGCTGTTAACGTTGAAATCCCCGTTTATTCAGCTTCAAAATATTTTGTAAGAGCGGGAAGCGTTATTCCGACGAATGAAGCCGAGTACGGCTTCAGGAGCGGCGAAGAGCTTGTTCTCACCGTATATCCCCTTAAAAGCGGTAAATTCAGCACAGAGCTTTTCTTTGACGACGGGCTGACCGATGAATACAAAAGCAACAACTGCACAAGGCTGAAAATCACTGTTGAGTGCGGCGATAATGCAGTTACAGTCAGCACCGAAAACCTCGGCAACATCGATACTGCTTACGAACTCAGGCTCGTTTCCACAGACTGCAGAGAATTAATTATTAAGCAACTGTAAATTTTATACAGATTTTTTTAAATTAATAGTGCATTTTTTAGTTATATATGCTATAATTAAAATGCTAAACAATAGGGAGGCAGAAATGTCTCCCTAAAATAATTTGAGGAGAAATAGTTATGGCTGAAAACCAAAACAAGGTGAAGCAGCTCTTCACCGAAGTTAAGACCCACTGGTCAAAGCCTGCTCCCGGGAAATATGTTCCGTATAAAGAGTACCTGAACATATTTGCGGGCGTTGGAAGTAACTACGCAGGGTCTAAAACGCTTGAGTACATAGCGTTTGCGGCAAGCTGTTATCTGATGATGTATCACTATCAGCTGCCATACGTTACATACTCGGTTATCGCGCTTATAAATATGCCGCTCGGCTATGTATGGACTCTCATATGGTGGTTCGTTTGCGACAACCTCGGCTTCCTCCCGAAACGAACGGAGAAAAAGCTTTACGTCGTCTACATTGCGGCAGCCGCGCTGGGTCTGTTTATGATTTTCTTTAACTTTGAATCCATGCTCGACCCTTCAAACAGGATTGTTGCGCTTTTCAATTCATTTAAAGGAATATCAGCAGCCTCGGCAATTAAAATTTTAGGCACCTTCCTTCTCAACCAGGGCTGGGTCGGCGCGAGAAACATTTTCTGGCGTAAAAAGCTTATCCCTAAATTCGGACGTTATAAGTACAGCCTTTACTGCGACTATTTACCGAAGAACATCATGGTAATTCTTATCGGCTGGCTTCCGTTTTACACAACCATCGGCGACGACGTCAAGAGAGTTTGGGTTGCAAATCTGCTGTTTGCAATTTACAACGTATTCGGCTTTGCAAACAACCTTGAGATGTGTACGCAAAACATCTCCCCGAACACCCGCGAGAGAATTTTCGTAAGAGCATATCCTATAAAGCTCTCGCACCTTTTCTGGTCAATTATGGCGATTATTCTTCCCGCCATTATCGGCTCAACCAAGGATAAATGGGCTGACATTGCCGTTTTCCAATGGATTATCCCCGTTACCTTCTTCATCTTCTCAACGCTGACTATTGTTTTTGCGGGCAAGATAAAGGAGAGAATCCCGCAACCGCCGCTTGAGAAAAAGGTTAACATCAAGATGTGGGACGGTATGTTCGGCGTTATGAGGAACAAGTATAAATGGACTCTGACAATAGTCGGCCTGCTTGATTCGCTCGGAAACGGTATGCTTGACTTTGCGGTTATTCTGTATCTTTACACCTTCCGACTGTCGGGCCTGTCGTACAGCCTGCTTGTTGCGCTTGTCTCCTTTGCGGGAACGCCGCCCGACCTGCTGTCGCCGTACTTTATGAAACGGTTTTCATATAAACAGCTGATGATTTTCTACCAATACTCGCGAGCGCTCGGTTACGGAATTATAGTTTTGTGCTATGTATTCCTCGGAAATAACCTGCAGCTTTGCGGTATTATCTCAATTGTTATGCTGCTTCTGATGGAGATGTGCAAGACAGTACCCGTAACGGCGGGGCACGATATGGATATCCGTGTTTCGGACTATCAGATGTATCTGTCAGGCGAGAGGCTTGAAAGCTTTTCCGGCGTTTTCGGCTGGTTTACGGGCCCCGTTACAACCTTCATCAGCCTTATAATTCCGCTTCTGCTTCTTAAGAACGGCTTCAACTCTAACTTTGACGTTCTGTTTATTGACCAGGTTCGTGTTAAGATAATCGCTATTCCGCTTATGTTTGATATTGCAGGCTACATTCTTATGTCTATCCCCTATTTCTTCTGGGATTATGACGACGACAAACAGAACAAGGTTATGGAGGTACTGCGAAGGCGCGAGGAGATAACCAGAAAGCAGATGGAAGCGGGAGACGAAAGCACCCCTGAGGAAAACGCCGTAGCCGCGCTTGAAGAGAAAGACAGAGCGGAGGTGACGTCATGAAATTAGGAAAGAAAAAGAATGCTCCCGAGGCTGCTGAGGAAAAGGAAGAGGATTTCCTTACTCAGGAGGCTAAGGAAATGGAGGAGCAGGCTGCCGAATATACTCTTGACATCCCCGAGGACGAAATCTGGACCTATCAGATTGAAGGCCTGCAGGCTCCGAGCGTAGGTAAAAATTACGATAACGCCAAGGGCTTGAAAGTACTCGTTATAGTTGTTATTCTCATAGCAATCAGCCTGAGTATTTTCTTCTCGGTCAACGCGCTTAAGACTGACGAATACAAATATGATGAGGTTAAAGGAGGATATGAGCTCGTTTCATATTCAAACCCCGGCTCAGTCAGAGAAGTTACAATAGACTATGTTGACGGCGACAAGTCAAAGCCTATTGTTTCGCTTCACGATTACGCGTTCAACTGCGACGGCGCTATTGAGAAGGTGCATATCGGCAAGGACGTAAAGAAGATTGACGGAACGACCTTCTATTCCTGCTGGAATATTCAGTACGTTGATATTGACGATGAAAACCCATATTTCTGCGATGTTGACGGCGTAGTTTATACAAAGGATATGACTAAAATAATTTTCTATCCTACAGACTATGACCGCACTCGCAGACTAAAAGAGGGCTACGCTCATCTGACTTTTGAATGCGAGAGCTGCGGAAGGCAGTACGATGAAAAGAAGGGCGACCCCGAGGGCGGAATCGCTGCGGGAACTAAGCCCGAGGATATTCCGAAGGATTACCAATGCCCCGGCAACAACGGAAAGCCGTGTAATTCAAGGTGGAATGAATACTACTGGGCATACCACAGCGAGCTTGTTGACGACGACGGAAACGAGATGTGGGAGCTCTGGGGAACCACAGAAAAGTACGACGAGGCATTCCTTAAGGAATATAACCTCAAAACGAGAACTTACGTTATCCCGTCAACCGTTACAACAATTGGTCAGCTTGCCTTTGCTTATTCAAACATAACCGACCTCTATATTCCCGAAGGCGTTAAAACGATTGAGGACCAGGCAATCTTTAAGAACGAGGTATTGCAGAATATCTATTCTTATAAATCAGATAAGCCTGTGACGGACACGTTCTATAACGCTGTTCCGACACTCGGCACCGTTTACGATTCCCTTCCCGAGGGGCTTGAGACAATCGGCTCAGACGCGTTCTATCACCTCAGAGGGCTTGATTATATGTACATCCCCTCCTCCGTTAAAAAGATAGGACATCATCTTATGTGGGAAGCGAATTACAAGGATGATAACACCAAGGAGCTTGTGGGAATTACAGAGGTTAACGTTGCAAAGAGCGAGGACGATTTCAAAAATTCAACAGAGTGCGGCGAAAAATGGATACCCGAATATAACAACGGCTTATTCAGTAAAAAGGTTCCCGTAAATTACGGAGCTCAGCGCCGCGAGCACGTTGATAAATAATTACAAAATAAAAAAGGTACAGGAGAAACTCCTGTACCTTTTTATTTTTACTATGCCCAAGGGTCCTGTTCAGTCGGAATTCTTATATCCGAAAGATAGGTTATATCTCCCCAAAGGAACCATTCCCCTGTGCTCGGCTTTTTCCTGAGCGATACAGGGCGCGGATTATCTGCTCCGCTTGATTTGATGTAAAGCGTTGCGTAGCCCTCGTTCTGATAGGAATAAGGATTATCGCTCACCTCAACAACGTAAGGCGCGGATGCCTGATAATTGTTCTGAGGCGACGTTCCCTCAAAATATGAGCGGACAACGTACATCTTGCCTCTGAGCCTTTCACGGATAAACTGAAGCTGAAACGGCGATAAGGGTTCCGGACCCTTAAGCGCGTTCACCATTGCAACAGCGTTATCGGGGCTGCTTTCATATTCGGCAAGCGCAGCAATTGCATAAGCCGCCACGCAAAACGGAGACTGAAAATCAACTGCAGCCTTAAGCTCGTCTGCCGTTTTCGGTAATGAATTAATTTCTATTTTCTCTGTCATTTCATACCTCCTCAGAATTTTCCGCCGCCACCGCCGTGGCTTGTTCCCGAAGAGCCGCTGTGCGTTGAGCTTCCGCCGCCTGAATCATCGTTTCTCGCAGTTTTTGAAACGTTTGAATAGAGGAAGCGGTCATACATACCCGTAAGCTGCAATGAGCCGTTAACAAGGTAATCGGAAGCGTTAGCCTTGAACCTTACAGGCTTGTAGCTTTTTGCGATTGAGAAAACTATTATCGCCGCAACAACAAGACCTATAACAAGAGCAATGAGAAGCGACTTTGCGCTGAAGAATTTTTTCTTTGCCTTAGGAAGATTTCCGCTGTCATAAGGCGTTCCTGTTTTTGCCTGAGTAATAAACTTGTCAGCCTCTTCACCGAAGAGCTTGAAGCCGTCGTAATAATCCCTTGAGCTTAAATAGCTTGCAACCTCGCCGCCGATATGCTGAATACCTGCGTCAGTAAATGCAGTTATGCCGTAGCCTGTTGTTGAAATCCACCAGTCTCTGTCCTCCATACTGACAAGGAGGAGAACGCCGTCGTTGCTTTCGCCGTAGCCGTAATTATTATAATCATAAAAATCATCGGCGTATTCCATCGGGGTTTTACCCTCAAGCGAGTTAACTGTTACAACAACAACCTCAAGCTGCTGTCTTTCGCTTATTTCGTCAAGCTGAGCGGTGAGGTCAGCCTTCTCCTGCGTTGAGAGGAGCTCTGCGTTATCAACAACTCTTGCGTCGTGCACCTCAGCGGCGAAAACGGGTATAGCGTAAGCAAGAAGGAGAAGCAGCGCAAATGAAAAACTAATTATTCTTTTCTTCATTTTCAGCACCTCCTTAAAGCAAGCCGAGCAGCTTGCCTACAACATAGACAACTGCCGTTATACCAACTGACGCGCCTGCGAAAAGCCCTGCGAGCTTGCCCTTGTCAACGGGAACGTTTCCTACGAACTTGCCCGTCTGGCCGTTCATGGCGAAGGTATATGTTTCGTTATTGTACTTTGTATTGAGAAGCCATACGGGATAAAGCGCGTATTTGCTTCTTCCGCTCAGAACTCTTACAGAAGAATTCTGTGTGGTCAATGTTGCGTATCCCTGAGCCGTGTTCCTGAGAACATCCTCGGAGCTCTTTTTGATTCTCGCGTTAGCGCGAGGAATGCTCGCCTCCATATCAACGTCATATTTGTCAGCAAGATAGCCTGCAAAATATGCGGTCTGAAAATCAACAGCCTCATTGAAATTGAAGGGCTCGATGGACTCCATAAGGTCGTCAGGCATTTTTGTTGAGCCGTCAACGGGAACGTTGAGGAAGCTCATATTTCCTGAACGGTAAACGTCGAAATAGCTTGTTTCGGTATAATCATATTTCTTATCAGACCAGGTTCTTACTCTTGTTCCCTGATACTGAACAGCAGCGTTTATATCCGAATCAAAAAGCCAGAACGGAACGTAAATTCCCTTGATTTCCTCAAGCTTGTTATTGCTTCTGAAGGCGTTGGGAGCGAATTTTTTTGAATTTGTATATTCCTTAAGTTTGGCCTTAGCGGCGTTTTTATCAAGCTTGAAGGGAATAATAAAATCGGGCTTTAAAACGCCTGAGAGCCTTCCGCTCATAACTACGGGGTTGCCGCAGTACGGGCAGGAGGTTGCGGCGGTGTTTTCATCGCCGACAATTTCGCCTCCGCAGGATTTACAAACGAACACGGACATTCCGTTTTCATTTTCAGTCCATTCCTGCGAATTTGTATCCCAGCTGAATTCATCGGGAGCGGCGGCGTCCTGCGCGTTTCCCTCGGGGATATCAGCCTGCTGAGTGTCAAGCTTTGCGTCCTCAGTTGCATAATCAGAAATATTGAATACACTGTCGCAAAAAGGGCATTTCAGCTTCTGCTCTGCGGTGTTGAATTCCAGCGCACCGCCGCAGTTTTTACATTTATATTGGAATAAATCAGCCATATTATCACCTCGTAAGAAAGGTCAATTATTTACTGTTTATCTCTGTCGTCAAACGGGTCTCCGCACTGCGGGCAGAACTTAGGCGGATTCTGCGGGTCGTCGGGTACCCAGCCGCACTTATCGCACTTGAAGGAAGCTGCGGGAGCGGGCTTTCCGCAATTCATACAGAATTTGCCCTGGTTAACAGTTCCGCATGAGCAGGTCCAGCCCATTGCAGGCTGAGGAGTTCCGCAGTTTGTGCAGAATTTACCGTTTGCCTGATTTCCGCACTGAGGGCAGGTCCATGACGGATTTCCGGAAACTGACTGCTGCGCCTGCTGAACGGGCTGCTGAGCTGCCTGCTGAGCCTGTTGCTGCTGGCCCATATTAAACAGTTCAGTTGCAGTGTTTACTGCGCCGCCTGCAACGCCCATTCCCATACCAACGCCAACGAAACCGTTAGCTGAGCCGTTCGGGTTGTTGCCTGCACCGCGGATGCCTTCGCCGATATTCTCAAGATATACGCCGCCTGCCATACCCGGATTTCTTCCTGCTGCTGCGCCGCGCTGATATTTTTTGAGATACTCTGCGTCCTCTTCGTTCATAACTACAGGGTTAAGAGCAATCTTTTCAATTGTAAGGCCTCTGCCCTCTGCCCAATCGTTCTTAAGGGCGTTGTTCATTGCGTCCTTAAGCTCGTTTGTGTGAGCCGGAATCTGGCTCGGACGGAGCTCTAAGCCTGAGAGAGCGCCGAAGCCCTGAGAAAGTGCGTCTACGAATTCAGCCTTGAGCTGGCCGTCAATCTCCTCTCTTCTGTACTCGTCTGCAACGTTGCCACAAACGTTGGTATAGAAGGTAATCGGGTCTGTTATACGGTAGGAATAAACGCCGCTGCAGCGCAGGTCGGTTTCCATATCAAGCCCGATTTTTGAATCAACAACTCTGAAAAGAATCGGGTTAGGAGTTCCGAATTTATTATCGAGGATTTCCTTTGTGTTGAAATAGTAAACACTCTGGTCCTTCGCGGTGTCGCCGCCATATGTAAATCTTTTACCTACGAGCTTGAAGGTTTCCTTAATTGATTCGCCGAGGTTTCCTGTGAAGATGCTCGGCTCTGTTGATGTGTCATAAGTGAATTCGCCGGGCTCTGCGCAAACCTCAACGATTTTGCCCTGCTCAACAATAATCATACACTGGCCGTCTGCAACAGCAATGCCCGAGCCGTTGGAAATGATGTTATCGTTTCCCTTTGTGTTTGATGAACGTGAGGATGTTCTTTTCTGTCCTTTAACTAAAAGAACCTCTTTATCGATAGCGTCGCAATAAAAGAATTCCTTCCACTGGTCTGCAAGGGTTCCGCCCAACGCACCGATGCCTGCTTTAATAAGTCCCATAAATTTTTCTCCTTTCAAAATCATAAAAACGGGTATAATATCCCTTATTTTATCAATTTAATTATACAATAAAACAAAAATATTGTAAATGATAATTTACCAGTTAATAATATTTTTACAATTAATATATTGTGTATATTGTGTCCTCAAGCTCGGCAAATTTTGCCTTAGCGTTTTCAAGCCACGCCTTGCGCCACTCCTCTACTCCGTCAGTGAAGGAGGCGTTAAGGAATTCCTCAACCATCTGTATTCCGAGAGTAGGCGCAATCATCCAGCCGCCCATACAGAGAATGTTGGAATCGTTTATGATTTTACACATTTTTGCGCCGTAAGTGCTTTCAACAACAGCGGCGCGGATTCCCTTGAATTTGTTGGCAACCTGGCTCATTCCCATACCCGTTCCGCAGATGAGAATTCCGAGGTCCGCCCTGCCCTGCTGAATATCCCTTGCAGCAAGCGGAGCTACCTTGTAAAACGGAACTGCCTCCTCTTCGTTTTGGGGACCGTATACTACAGTTTCAATTCCTTTTTGAGCAAGATATTTTTCAATTTCCTTTCTGAGCGGATAACCTGATTTATCCGAGCCTACAGCAAATTTCATAATAAACCTCCGATTAATTTTATGTAATAACATTTTATAATATAAGGCGGGATTTGTCAAAACAGCACGAATTTTTTTATTACAAATTATTAACAATAATTACAAATAAATACAGTTTAAATTTACTCCCTGTATTCTTTTGACTTTTAATTAAAATAATTGTATATTATATAATTAGAATACAGGGCACAGCCCGAACAGCGGAGGCACTTTATGGCTAAAGAAATTTTAGAAAAAGTAAATGAAGCTGAAAACGAATGTGAAAGAATTATAAGCACAGCAAAGGCTCAGGCAAAGGATACCGCCGAGGCGGCTAAGGCTGAGGCTGATAGGCTTGTTAAGGAGCGCTGCGCGAGCGCTCAGGCTGAGGCTGAAAGGAAGCTCGGCGAGGTTAAGGCAGGCTGCGACAGCATTATCTCAGAGGCTGAAAAGGGCGCTGAGAGAACTCGCCTTGATTTATCCTTCACCGCCGAAAAAAACAGAAACGGCGTTATTAAAGCGGCTGTTGAAAAATTCTTTTAATTCACAGAATTACAACCTTATAAAAGGGGTGATATAATTGGCAAAGCTTAAAATGAAGGCGTTTACAGCCGTAGCTTTGCGAAAGGACAGAAAGTATCTTATTGAACACCTTCAGGACAGCTCAATAGCACAGCTGAGCTGCTCTAAGGACACAGCCGACGGCTTTAAGAAAATCGACTGCTCGTCAAGGCAGCAGATTTTTGAGCGCTGCGGAGTCAACGCGGAAAAGGCGCTTAAAATTCTTGATGACGTAGCTCCCGAAAAAACCTCGCTTTTAGCGTCGTTATCAGGCAGGCGCGAAATTGACCCTGACGAGATTGGCGAAATTGCCGACAAGGCTGACGATATTCTTGAAATATGCAACAAGATAATTGCTCTTGATAAAAAGCAGACTGACAACGCTGCTGAGAAGGTCAGAATCAACACTGCGATTTCACAGCTCACCGTCTGGGAGAGGCTCGACATTCCGCTGAACACATCGGAAACCGACAAGGCGGCGGTTATTATCGGCTCCCTCCCCGCCGAGTACAGCGACAGGGCGCTTGCAGAAGCGCTTGCCGCGGACAGCGAGCTTGCGTTTGACTTTGAAATAATCTACGCGTCAAGAGAAATTACCTGCCTCGTTCTTGTTGTTCCGAAAGGGCAAAAGGAGCAGGCAGAGAGCATACTGCGTTCAATAGGCTTTTCGTACCCTGCAGTTTCCTGCAGCGGTACTCCCGAAGCAGAGTTAAAAAATTACAGAGAAAAGCTTGAAACGCTTGAGAGTGAAAGCGAAAAGGCGCTTGAGGAAATAAAGGAGCTTGCAGATTACAGAGGCGACATCAAAAATGTCAGCGACTATTTCACCATAAGGGCTGACAAATACGCCGCAATCAGCACGCTTGACCACAGCTCGCACACCGTTGTTTTTTCAGGCTACATCCCCGAAGAGGATATGGGAAGGCTTGAAAAAATCTGCAGCAAAGTTGACCCGTGCATTCTCGAATTTGAGGACGCGCCCGAGGACGCGCCCGTAAAGCTTAAGAACAACAAGTTTGCGGAGCCTGCTCAGGGTATCGTTACAATGTACGCTTCACCCGGGGTTGAGGATATAGACCCGACTCCCGTGCTCGCGTTCTTCTTCTATTTCTTCTTCGGAATGATGTTCTCAGACGCGGGCTACGGACTGCTTATGACGGTTGTATGCGCGTGGGCTATAAAGAAATTCAGACCCGAAAGGAATATGAGAAATAACCTGAAGCTGTTTGAATACTGCGGTATTTCAACCTTCTTCTGGGGTCTCGTTTACGGCTCAATCTTCGGCAACGCGCCTGCGGTTTACTACAACCACTTTACAGGCAAAAACATCACGATGGCAGACATCATCCCCTGGCCTACGCTTGACCAGAAAAAGGACGCGATGACAATTCTCATAATTTCAATCGCGTTCGGATTAATTCACATTCTGGCAGGTATGGCGTGCAAGTTCTACGTGCTGTGGAAGCACGGGGACAAAAAGGGCGCGATTTTCGACGTTGGAACATGGATGCTGCTTCTGACGGGAGTTGCTGTTCTCGCGGCTGGTATGAAGCTCGGAGATACGGTTAAGAATATAGGAATCGGAATTTCGCTTTTCTGCGTTGCGATGCTTATACTCACGCAGGGGCGCGACAAGAAGAATCCGATTATGAAGCTGCTGTCGGGCGTAATTTCGCTATACGACATTACAAGCTATGTAAGCGACCTTCTGAGCTATTCAAGGCTTCTTGCCTTAGGTCTTACCACAGGCGTTATGGCTGAGGTGTTCAACCTTCTTTCGGAAATGCTCGGAAAATCGGTTATTGGCATTATCCCGATGACGCTTGTGTTCGTCTTGGGTCACTTAATTACAATTGGTCTTAACGCGCTGGGCTCATACGTTCATACTATGAGGCTGCAGTACGTTGAAATGTTCAGTAAATTTTATGACGGCGGCGGTAAACCGTTTGAGCCGTTCACACTTAACAGTAAGTATATAAGAATCAAGGAGGAAAATAAAAAATGATTAACGGATTAGTATTATCAGTATTCGGTGCAGTTATTGCAACTGTACTTGCAGGTATAGGCTCTGCAAAGGGCGTTGGAAGCGCAGGTCAGGCATCAATGGGCGTTCTCTCGGAGGACTCCTCACAGTTCGGTAAAATGCTTGTTTTAACCCTTCTCCCGGGTACTCAGGGACTTTACGGCTTCATCGTAGGCTTCCTTATCATAATCAACAACGGCGTGCTCGGCGGTGAAATCCCCGACACAGCTCACGGCCTTGCATTCCTTGCAGCTGCGTGCGCAATCGGTATCGGCGGACTTGTTTCGGGTATCGAGCAGGGCAAAACTGCAGTTTCAGGCGTTGCTATGACAGCTAAGGACGATAAGAATTTCTCAAAGGCAATGGTTTCTATCACACTTGTTGAAATTTACGCTCTTCTTTCCTTTATCGTTTCTCTTCTTGCTGTTATTTCAATCCCCAATCTTAAATTCTGATTGAAAGGCTGACTATTAATGACAACGGATAACAGACTTTTAGAAAGCATAATTAACTCGGGTAAGGAGCAGGCAACGGCTATAACCGACGAGGCTGAAAAAAAGGCTAAAGAGGTTATAAGCGCCGCTGAAATCAAGGCGGGCGAGGAAGCCGAGGCAATTAAAAATGACGCTGATGTTAAGGCGTTAAATATGAAAAACTCCGCGCTGAGCAGCGCCTCGCTCATTGAGCGAAACGCCGTTCTTTCAGCAAAGAGAAACGAGATTGACAAAACGCTTGACGGTATTGTTGAATACATCAACGCTCTTGAGGACGAAAAGTATTTTGCAATTCTTTACAAAATGGCTCGGCAGCTTGACGAAAAAAGCGGCACCGTTATGCTTTGCGAAAGGGATTTAAACAGGCTTCCGTCTGATTTTGAGGCTAAGCTTAAAGAGGCGGGAATTGACGCCGAAATCAGCAAAGAGAGCGTTGACATCAACGGCGGCTTCATACTCAGAAGCGGAGAAATTGAATCAAACTGCTCGCTGTCCGCCGTAATTGAGGACAGAAAAAACGAGCTTGAGGATTTTATAAACCGTTTACTCTTTACCGGGGAAAACTAATATGGCTATATCATATGAATACTCCATCGGCTCGGTAAGAGCCAGGGAAAAGGAACTGCTTTCAAACGCAGACATTGAGGCTATGCTTGCGCTTAAGGACTCTCAGTCGCTTATCAATTACTTAAGAGACAAGGGCTATGCAGACGGCGAAAGCATAGACGAAATCATAAAAAACAATAAAAACGAAACCGTTAAATATCTTTCGGACATAGTGCCCGACGGCTCGGTTTTCGACATTTTCAGCTACCCTAACGACGCGCACAACATCAAATCTGTCATCAAGGGAATGCTTTCAAGCGTTAAGTATGAAAAGCTTTTTTCGGAGCCCTGCACAATTGACCTTGAAAGCATTGAAAAGGCTGTTAAGGAAAACAGGTACGAGCTTCTCCCCTCCGCATTTTCAGAGGCGGCTCGTAAAGCGTATGAAATCCTTGCGCACACTGCTGACGCAAGGCTTTCGGACGCGCACCTTGACCTTGCCTGTATGCAGGCTCAGCTTGACAAGGCGAACGAGACGAAAATCGAATTTCTTATCAGGTACATCAAGGCGGACATTTTTTACCGTAACGTTAAAATTGCGCTTCGCGCCTGCCTTACAAACGCGCAGAAAGCATACTACGACGACTCGCTTTTCGGCGGGCTTGAGGAGCTTGACAAAAAGGAGGTTACTTCCGCCGCGCTCAAGGGCGTTGACGCGCTTTGCGATTACCTGAGCCTTAAGGACAGGTTTAAGTGCGCCGAGGCGATTGAGCAGTTTAAAAAGTCCCCTGCTCTGTTTGAAAGATACGGCGACAATTATCTTATCTCACTTGCAAAGGAAAAATGCAAGCTTGCGGGAAGCGGCGCGGAGGCTGCGCTTGGCTTCTATATAGCAAGGCTTACCGAATACAAGGTTATTCACATCATTGCTGTGGGAATTGAAACCGACTCTGATATGGAGATTACAAGAGAAAGGCTGCGTGAGCTTTATGGCTGAGAAAATTGCAATAATCGGCGACAGAGAAAGCATTAAGGGCTTTACGGCTATCGGCTTTGACATCATTGAATGCTCCGATTTATCAAGAGCTAATTCAGTTTTAAGAACTGCCGCCGAGGGCGAACAGTATTCCATTATCTATATGACCGAGGAGATGTACTCGGCTGCTGAGAAGGAATGCAAAAAATACGAAGAAAAACAGCTTCCTGCGATAATTCCAATCCCGGGAATTAAAGGCAACAGCGGAATAGGAAGAGAAAGGCTCTCATATTTCGTTGAGCGCGCAGTAGGAAGCGATATCATATTCAAAAACTGAGGTGAAGCATATGAACCAAGGCACTATTACCAAGGTAGCAGGCCCTCTCGTTATTGCAGAGGGAATGCGTGACGCAAATATGTACGACGTTGTTCGTGTAAGCGACAAGAATCTTATCGGTGAAATTATCGAGATGCACGAAGACCGCGCGTCTATTCAGGTTTACGAGGAAACCGCGGGCCTCGGCCCCGGTGAAAAGGTTGTTACAACAGGAAAGCCTCTTTCCGTTGAGCTAGGCCCCGGGCTTATAGGCTCAATCTACGACGGTATTCAGAGACCTCTTGAAGAGATTATGAAGCTAACGGGCTCAAACCTTCAGAGAGGCGTTGACGTACCAGCGCTTGACAGAGAAAAGACCTGGAATTTTGAGGCAACGGCTTCTGTCGGCGACAGTGTATCTGCAGGAGACGTTATCGGCACCGTTAAGGAAACTGCCGCCGTTATCCATAAGATTATGGTACCCAACGGCGTTTCCGGAACTGTTAAGGCGGTTTACGGCGGCGAGCACAAGGTTGAGGACGTAGTTGCCGTTATTGAAACGGAAAACGGCGAAACCGAGATGAAGCTCTTCCAGAGCTGGCCTGTTCGTATAGGCAGACCGTACAAAACAAAGCTTTCTCCCGACGTTCTTTTAACAACGGGTCAGAGAGTTATTGACACGCTTTTCCCGATTGCAAAGGGCGGCGTTGCAGCTGTACCGGGACCGTTCGGCTCAGGTAAAACAGTTGTTCAGCACCAGCTTGCAAAATGGGCTGCTGCGGATATTATCGTTTACATCGGCTGCGGCGAGCGCGGAAACGAGATGACGGACGTTCTTAACGAATTCCCCGAGCTTAAGGACCCGAGAACGGGCAACTCACTTATGGAGAGAACAGTTCTTATCGCAAACACCTCAGATATGCCCGTTGCGGCGCGTGAGGCTTCAATTTACACGGGAATTACAATTGCGGAATATTTCCGCGATATGGGCTACACCGTTGCGCTTATGGCAGACTCAACGTCACGCTGGGCTGAGGCGCTTCGTGAGATGTCGGGTCGTCTTGAGGAGATGCCCGGTGAGGAGGGCTACCCAGCTTACCTCGGTAGCCGTCTTGCTCAGTTCTACGAGCGCGCAGGACGCGTTATAATCAACGGCAGCAAGGAAGATACAGAAGGTGCGCTTTCCGTTATCGGCGCCGTGTCGCCTCCGGGCGGCGACATCTCAGAGCCTGTTTCGCAGGCGACGCTGAGAATCGTTAAGGTGTTCTGGGGACTTGACGCAGGCCTTGCTTACAAGAGGCATTTCCCCGCTATCAACTGGCTGACCTCATATTCGCTTTACACCGACCATCTTGAGAGCTGGTTCAGGAAAAACGTTGCTGAGGACTGGTCCGATTATAGAGGAAAGCTTATGGCGCTTCTTCAGGATGAGGCTGAGCTTGAGGAAATCGTTAACCTTGTTGGTATGGACGCGCTTTCCTCGCCTGACAGAATCAAGCTTGAGGCTGCAAGGTCAATCAGAGAGGACTATTTACATCAGAACGCTTTTGACGACACTGACACATATACTTCACTTTCAAAACAGTATCTTATGATAAAGGCTATTCTGTCATATTACGATATGGCGGTTAACGGCCTTGATAACGGCGCAGGAGTAAACGACCTTCTTTCGCTTCCCGTAAGAGAGAGAATAGGCCGCTTCAAATACTGCACCGAGGCTGAGGCTGAGCAGGAATTCAACTCAATTTTAGTTCAGCTCAGAAGCGAAATTAACGGCGCTTGCGAAAGGGGTGAGGAGTAATGCCGAAGGAATACCACACTATACGCGAGGTTGCAGGACCGCTTATGATGGTAAGCAACGTTGAAAATGTTAAATATGATGAGCTTGCGGAGATTCAGCTTCCCAACGGCGAGCTCCGCCGCTGCAAGGTGCTTGAAATAGACAAGGGAAACGCGCTTGTTCAGCTTTTTGAAAGCTCTGCGGGAATTAACCTTTCGGGCTCTAAGGTACGCTTTTTAGGCAGGTCAATGGAGCTTCCCGTTTCCCGCGATATGCTTTCGAGAGTTTTTGACGGGCTCGGCAATCCTATTGACGGCGGCCCTGAAATTATACCCGACGCAAGGCACGATATTAACGGCAGACCGATGAATCCCGCCGCAAGAAACTATCCTCAGGAATTT
>CAMOWP010000032.1 GCA_946628455.1 uncultured Clostridia bacterium
ACAATTATTTTATCATAATAATTATAATTGCTCAACCCTTTTCAAATCAGTCAGGGCGCAGCAAAAGCTGTGCGCTGACTGTTGGCACCCCCTCGTCCTCGTTGCCTTCCTTCACGAAAGGCGGCGCAAGCCCCGCCTTAATGTGAATTTCGGCAGTCGTCCTCTCCGGGCAAAATTCGCTTTCGCTGCTTTTTGCCCGGTGTTGTTTGTTAACAAAATAGCCTGCTCACAGCAAAAGCTGTGCGCAGGCTATTGGCACCCCCTCGTCCTCGTTGCCTTCCTTCACGAAAGGCGGCGCAAGCCCCGCCTTAATGTGAATTTCGGCAGTCGTCCTCTCCGGGCAAAATTCGCTTTCGCTGCTTTTTGCCCGGTGTTGTTTGTTAACAAAATAGCCTGCTCACAGCAAAAGCTGTGCGCAGGCTATTGGCACCCCCAACAGGAATCGAACCTGTAACTAGCCCTTAGGAGGGGCTTGTTATATCCGTTTAACTATGGAGGCGTATTGATTTTTAATTCCGTCAATAATTATATATGCCGAAAGCCGATTTGTCAATTCAAAATTATGCATACTTTCATATTATATATTATATACATTTATATAAAGAGGAGTACAAGCTTAACGAGGCGGCAATTTATTTCGCAAAACTTTTTTCTACATCTTGAACGCAAACAATAATTTGAGGGAGGTGCTACCAAGATATTGCGTTTTTATTACTCCGTTTTACAAATGAGTTACAATTTTTTAAGAATCGTTTAACGATTTTCTTCCAATTTAAACAAAAAAACTTTTTCGTGCTTTAAAGACTTAAAGTGCGTTACCACAATATTTTGTGCCAAAAAATCTATTATCCCCAATTGAAAAAATTACATTTGTGAAAGTTGCACAGTTTTTGATGTTTTTATGAATTGACATATTGGATACTTGTGCTATAATGCGTACTGCTTCGAAAAACCGATTAAGATTGATATATTTCCGTAACATTTTCAGGCGGATTTATACCATAATTAAAAGGAGATTTAAGATGACTCACAAATCAAAGATTGCAACGCGTCGCTCGTTCAGAGCTGTGCTCGCAATCGTAATAGCAATCGGCGTTATCGTCACCGTTTTCACATCAACGGCGTTTGCTGACAGCACAACAAGATATGATGTTAAAATAGCTGACGGAGCCAAGGAAAGCGTTATAACAACAACCGAGACGGAACCGATTGAAATCCTCAAGGCTGCGGGAATCACCGTTGATTCAGGAGACAAGCTTAATCTCACAGAGTTTGTAAGCGGCGAGGGCGGAAAAATCACAATCAGCAGGCAGAACACCATCAGCGTTGATTATGATGATGAAATCCAGACATACAGCGTTTACAGCACAACTGTAGGCGAGGCGCTTGAGGAAATCGGCGCAACAGTCGGTGAAAAGGATAAGGTTAATTATTCAGCTGACGAAAGCATTAAAGACGGTATGGTAATTCAGATTAAAACAGCGTTTACCGTATCCGTTAAGGCAGACGGCAAAAAGCACCGCTTTGCACTTGCCGAGGGAACTGTTAAGGACGTTCTTACAATGGCAAAAATCAAGCTTGGCAAGAACGACTATACCGAGCCTTCGCTCAACACCGAGCTTGAGGCAGGTATGAAGATTAAGGTTTACAGGGTTACCTACAAAAAGGCAACTAAAACAGCTAAAATTGACTTTGAAACAAAAAGAGTTAACGATAACACTCTTTACAAGGGCACTGAAACAGTTGCAACCGAAGGCAAGGAAGGCGAAAAAACCATTACCTACAGCATAAGATATGTTAACGGTAAAGAGGAAAGCCGCCAGAAGGTAAGCTCAGAGGTTACAACCGAGCCTGTTACAAAAATCATCAAGGTCGGAACAAAGAAAAAGCCGAACGGAGCTGACGCAACACCGAACGGCGTTAAGGAAAAGAACGGCTACAAGGTAGGCCAGGTTATCCAGGGCAGATATACTCATTACTGTGCCTGCGCAACCTGTAACGGCAACGGCAGAGGCATTACCGCAAGCGGAAGAAGAATTTCAAACGGAATGCAAAATCCGTATTACATTGCCTGCAACTGGCTTCCTATGGGAACAGTTATCAGCGTTGACGGAACTAACTACACGGTAGTTGACAGAGGCGGCAGCGGCCTTTCAAGAGTCGGCAGAATTGATATCTTCACCCCTGAAGGACATTCAGCCTGCTACAGACTCGGCACGGGCTCCTGCACAATCAAAATTGTTCGCCTTGGATGGTAAATAAAGCATTAAAACCGAAGGAAATTCCTTCGGTTTTTTATTGTTAAATGCAGAAATAGTGGCTGCCGATAATCTTAATTACCGTTCTTGAGCGCATCCAGGCATTTGAGGTTTTGGCGGGGTTATAGTAGTAAATTGCTCCGCCCGTCGGGTCCCAGCCGTTAATAGCGTCTCTTGCCGCGCGCTTTGCGCTTTCTGCAACGGGCTGATACCAGTTTGAATCGTTAACGCAGGAAAACGCGCCGTTCTGATAAACTACTCCGCTGAGAGTATCGGGAAACGACGGGTGCGCAATTCTGTTGAGAATAACAGCTCCTACCGCAACCTGCCCCTCATAACTCTCTCCCCTTGCTTCGGCTGAGATAACCTTTGCGAGCAGGTTTATTTCATCATTTGTAAAGCCGCGATTTGACGAGCCTGACGAGCCGAGCCCGAGATACAGCAGGGTCTGAGGACCCGCAATGCCGTCAACCGTTATCCCGCAGTTTTTTTGAAACGCGGTCACAGCATTCTTTGTTTGCGTTCCGTAAATTCCGTCGACAGCGCCTTTATAAAAGCCGAGCGATTTCAGCTTCTTCTGTATACTCTTGACCTCCGCTCCCGTTGAACCGAAGCGCGACAGCGCATATTCCGTTTCACCTTCAAAAAGCGCTGTGTATACGCTTTGACCCAGAGACGCAGCCCCTAAGGCTATCGCCGCAGTCATTACAAGAATTAATACCTTTTCCGTAAAGCTATTCATATTTATCACCGCTCTTATTCTTTGCAAAAAGCGGGAAAATATTCAATTCATATTTTAAGACAGCACGCCCATTATTACCGTCAGCGCCGCTCCTGCTCCCGCGCCGAGAACAATGCACAAAGCTGTTGAAAGCTTTTCCTTTGTGCTTTTTCTGACCCTGGGCGGCTTTGTGGCGAGCTTGGAAAACCGTTCCGCCTCCTTCTGAAGCGCGGAATCGCTCACGTTTGCGCCTGACGGACGTACAAAAAAGATGATTTTTTCAAAATACTGCGATTCCGTGTTTGTAATTTCAAGTATCCGTTTATTTACTCCTTTTAGCATATGCACACATCCTAACATTTTTATACAGATAGTGTTAGAAATTTCATTATTTTTTATTCAACATCACGTAAATAAAATTTGTTAAAATTTTTCTGAAATTTTTACTTGACAAACGAATACTATAACGCTTTGTAATAAAAGGGCGAGGCTGAAACGCTGGGGAAAACTCTGGGGAAAATGTGAAAAACTTTTGCCAAAGCCCTTAATAATGCGCACTTTTGCGGTGTTGAAAACATATTTACAAGGTGTAAATTTTGAGTTTTCAACATTTTACACATAGTTTTCAACATTTAAAAAATTGTTATAATTTTTGTGAATTTTGCCGATTTTAACTTTCCCTCTTGACAAAAAAATGATATAATGCTGTTATTACAAGATGTGATAAATAACAGCTTTGGAGAACTGATATGAAAGTTATAAAAGAGGGAAAAGATATACGGGTTAAGGGCGTTGAATGCCTTGACCTTGACCTGACGCTTGACTGCGGCCAGGCATTCAGATGGGAAAAGCAGGAGGACGGCTCCTACAGCGGCGTTGCGGGCGGCTGCTTTTTAAACATAAAAAAAGACGGCGGGGATTTAATTTTCAGGGATACAAACGAAGAGGCGTTTTACTCCTTCTGGGTTAATTATTTCGACCTTGAAAAGGATTACAGAGCTATCTGCGAAACGCTCAAGGAGGATGAGCTCCTCTCCTCAACAATCGACAGCTATTACGGAATCAGAATTCTCAACCAGGAAAGCTGGGAGGCGCTTTGCTCATTTGTTATCAGCCAGCAGAATAATATTAAAAGAATAAAGTTGATAATCGGCAGGCTCTGCAAGGCTTATGGCGAGGATTTGGGAAACGGAAGATATACCTTTCCGAGCGCCGAAAGGCTCAGCAAGCTTGAGGTGAGCGATTTTGAGGCTGTCGGCGCGGGCTACAGGGCAAAATATCTTGAACGCCTCTCAAAGGACGTTGCAAGCGGAAAAATTGACCTTGAAAAAATTAAAAGCCTCTCGCTTGACGAGGCAAGGAAGGCGCTGCTTGATATATACGGAGTAGGCATAAAGGTTGCAAACTGCGCGCTGCTTTTCGGCTTTCAGTTTTACAGCGCATTCCCTGTTGACGTGTGGATGAAAAGGGTTATGGAATATTACCCGGACGGTCTGCCCGAGTGCTTCAACGGAATTGAGGGAATCGCCCAGCAGTATCTTTTCCACTGGGCAAGAAACAATCTTTAATATTTCAGTTGAAATTAATATACATTTGTCTTATAATGTAACTGAATAAAAATATAAAGAGGGGATTTTGATGTCATCTGTAAAAGACTATGTTGACTGCTACGGTTACTTATCGTTTAAGGATAAGCCGTTTACCAAGGAAGACAACGTTGCTATGTGCATGAGCTTTTATATGCCGCTTGACAAGGTTGTTTCTCCGTCCTTTGACGAAGAGCCCAAGCCGTTTGCAGACGCCTGCAAGGAGCTTTTTGCGCTGAGAGGAAACGAGCACAAGCCCGTCGGACTTGTTCTTGTTAAAGGTATAAGCGAGCTTCTTATGGCAATGGCTGAGCAAAAGCGTTACAACGAAATGAAGGTTGTTGCGTGCACGGACAATTTCTGCGTTAAGCCCGCGGTACAGTTCAACGCCTGCACCTTCCTTCTTCCCGACGGCAATATTGTCGTTCTGTTCAGAGGTACTGACGACACTCTCACAGGCTGGAAAGAGGACCTTGATATGCTTGCCTCAAAAGAGGGAATCCCGTCAGAGCACCTCTCTGTTGAATATCTTAAAGAGGTTGCAAATCATTTTGACGGAAACATCATCGTTTGCGGCCACTCAAAGGGCGGCTACGTTGCAAACTACGCGGTTATGAATTCCGACAAGGAAATCAGGGACAGGGTTATTGCGCTTTACAATAACGACGGGCCCGGCTTCGCTTCATACGATTTTCTTAATTCCGACGTATATAAGGAGCTTCTCCCGAAATATCATCACCTCATTCCGCAATCTTCATTCATCGGTATGATGCTGCTCCACGACGATGACTACACGATTATCAAGAGCAAGGGCTTAATCGGTCCGCTTCAGCACGATTTGCTCACCTGGGTATTTGACGGCGACAAGCTCGTTGAATGCGAGGACACAACAAGAAGGAGCAAGGTTTCCGACCTCGCGTTTTATGACATCGTTTCAAACGTATCTCAGGAACAGCTTGAGGTTACGGAGCAGACGGTAGGCACGCTTATTGAGGGCATCGGCCAGCGCGGACTCCTTGACGTAAAGGACCACGTTGTTGACTCTGCAAAGGGCGCCGTTAAGGCATGGAAGAGCATTGACAAGGATTCAAAGAAGGTGCTCGGAGAAACAGCTAAGGGCGCCGCAAAGGCTGTTGCCGACGCTGTTAAGGCAGTTGCAAAAAACGAGGTTTCAACAGCAGAGGAAAGAGCAAAGGCGTAACGGTTAAAAGTTAAAAGTTAAACGGGCTATCCTGATGATAGCCCATTTTTTATTCTAAATTTTCAGTTAAAAGCATTATTGCGGTTAAGGCGGCGACGGGAGCGGTCTGCGTTCTGAGTATTCTCGGGCCGAGAGTTGCGCAGCGTGCGCCGCTTTTTATAATTTCATCAACCTCGTCCTTTTCAAAGCCGCCTTCGGGTCCTATGTAAACCGAAACGGATTTTGTTTGTGCTTTAATTATGTCCTTAAGCGGCTCGCCGCCGCCCTCATAAAACACAATTTTAAGCTCGCTTTCATCCTGAGACAGCGCCTGCTTCAGGGTCATCATTTCGCACACCTCGGGTATTACTCCGCGCCCGCTCTGCTGAGCGGCTTCAAGCGCGATTTTCCGATAACGCTGTGTTTTCTTTTTCGCGCTTTTTTCATCGGGACGGCTTATGCACCTTTTTGTAAGAGTCGGTACAAATTTAATTGCTCCGAGCTCGGTGCATTTCTGAATTATATCCTCAAGCTTGCTTCCCTTAGGAACGCCCTGATATATTGTTACGGCGCAGTCCGCCTCGCTTTCGCTTGCCTGCTTATAGCAGACCTTCAGGCGAACTGTGTCCTTTGTTATCTCCTCAATCTGACAGCCGAAATCGCTTCCGCCCCCATCAGTTACAACAAGCATTTCGCCCGTTTTCATCCTGAGCGATTTTGCGATATGGCGCGCCTGCTCCCCGTCAAGAATTATCTCATTTTCAGGGGTATAATCAATAAATAATTTCTGCATAGTCAGCCTTGCTACTCCTCTACATGCTCGATTGCGCTGTTGATAATAATCTTCACGTGCTCGTCGTCAAGGGAGTAAAAAATGTTTTTGCCCTCGCGCCTGCCCTTGACAAGGTGCGCTGATTTAAGCGCCCTGAGCTGGTGTGAAACCGCGGTCTGGCTTGCGCCGACCTCGTTAACAATATCGCCAACGCTCCTCTCCTCGTCAAAAAGCGAGAGGAGAATATTAATTCTTGTTGAATCTGCAAACGCCTTGAATAAATCGGCTATTTCGTAAATTTCATTGCTATCCATAACACACCTCATATGCTTATTTTATTCATATGAATGAAACCCGCAAGTGTATTATAGATAAAATTGGCTGACTTGTCAAATCACTCCGCTTTCTCAAAAACGTCTACCCTGCCCGACTCCGTAATCGTTGCAAGCAGGATATTTTCAAGCCTTCTGCCGCGGGAGAGGAGAATTGTCATTACCTCTTCCCTTTTTATTCCCGCCTTTTCAAGATTTTCCTCAACAAGCTCTCCGTTTTTTACTATTATGCTCGGAACGCCGTCGCGCACCGGGGCAAAGTTAAAATCCTTAGGGTTGAGGCAGCGGCTCATCGGCTTTGGAAGAAAGCTGATTTTTCCGTTTTCCTCAAGCACCGCCGTGTCAACATCGCCTAAATTGAAATACCCCGCCTGCCGTGCGGCGCTGAAAAGCTCCTCAACCGATAAACCCGCTGCTGAAAGACAAGAGGAATCGATTTCGCCGTCCCGCATAAGAAAGCTCATCTTATACCGCCGCGCTTTGTGCTGCGCAAGAGAGGCAAGCTGCAATGCAATTATTATAACAAGGAGAACTAATTCCGCCGCTTCCATAATATCACCCGTAAATTAATCTTTTCGGTTATATTATTTTATATATTGTAAAGTTTATACATTTTATGTTATAATGATTAAATAAATATAAAATAAAGACGGTGACTTTTTGAAAAACGTCAGGCTATATGCGGCAATTATCGGACTTGCCCTTAACTTTGCACTTTTTCTTACGAAGCTTTACATAGGCATCAGCACTAATTCGCTTTCGATTTACTGCGACGCCGTAAACAATCTCGGCGACACGTTTGCGTGCGGTGTTGCGCTTTTCGGCTTTGCAATGATTAAAAGGCTTGGCGAGAAGCCGGCCGAAAGAGCGCAGAGCCTTTGCACCTTTGTTATCAGCCTTTTGATTGCTGCAACAGGAATTTACTTTGTGTATAACGGGCTCGAAAGGCTATTTTATCCGATACCCGTTCAGTATTCTCTTAATTACTTAATAGTAATCAGCGCAACCATTGCCGTTAAAGTGCTTATGGCGTTGATGTTCAGAGCGTTCAATAAAAAATCTCCGTCCCCCGTTTTAAAGGCGCTGCAGCTTGATTCGTTTCTCGACTGCTTTATTACAACCGCGGCGGTTATGGGGCTTGTTCTTGTTACCAAGGTAAATTACGCGGTTGACGGAATTTTTGCAATCATTACAGGAAGCATTATTTCTGTTTCGGCAATTAAAAATATTGTTGCCGAGACGAAATATCTTATAAACAATTAATTCTTAAGGAGTGGAATTTATGGCAAAAACAAAAAAGGCTAAGGTAAAGAAAACGCCTAAGGAAAAAGCAAAAAAAGCAGGTAAGGTTATGCTTATAATTTTACTTGTTATCGCTCTTATAGTAGGTATTCTTGCTATCGTTAACACCGTTATCGTCAAGAGCGAAAGAAGCTTTGTTGATTCAATCAAAACAGTAGGCTATGACGAGCAGCTTGCTCCCGAGCTTGATTCTGACGGCAATTATACCTTCACAACCGACAGGGATTTCAAGGTTGTTCAGCTGACGGACGTTCATATCGGCTCAGGCTTTATGAGCGGCAAGAAGGACACAATGGCAATCAACGCTGTTGCCGCAATGGTAACGGCTGAGAAGCCCGACCTCGTTGTTGTTACGGGCGACGTTGCATATCCCGTTCCCTTCCAGTCGGGCACCTTTAACAACAAGCCCGGTGCAGTTACCTTTGCTGAGCTTATGGAAAAGCTCGGCGTTTACTGGTGCGTTGTTTTCGGAAACCACGACACAGAGGCGTATTCATATTTCTCAAGAGAGGATATTGCAAAGGTTTACTCAGATAAGGAAAAATACCCGCACTGCCTCTTCCGGTCAGGCGACGAGGCTGTTGACGGAGTCGGCAACTATATAATCAACGTTAAGAATTCAAAGGGCAAAATTACCCAGAGCCTCTTTATGTTTGACTCCCACTCTTACACAGATAACGACTATTTCGGCATTATGTGGAAATATGACGCAATCCATAAAAACCAGATTGACTGGTACAACGCTTCGCTTAAGAAGCTCGCTGATAAAAACGGCGGCGTTACTCCGAAATCCCTCGCGTTCTTCCATATCCCTCCGCTTGAAATGAGAGAGGCATATTACGAATACAGAGACGCAGGTTTCAAGGACACTGACGACGTTAAGTACGTTTACGGTAAAGCAGGCGAGCACGACCTCGTTGTTTTCTCAAGCGCAAAGAACAACGGCCTTGTTGACGCATTCCTGGGCAGCAAGTCAATGCAGGGAATATTCTTCGGCCATGACCACGTTAACAACATTTCGCTTGACTACAAGGGCCTGAAGATGACCTACGGCTACTCCGTTGACTATCTTGCATATACAGGCATCAGCAAGTTCGGCTTACAGAGAGGCTGCACAATAATAAATGTCAAAACTGACGGAAGCTTTGATTATCACGGCGAAAACTACTACCAGGATAAATACGTTTCACCGCAGACCAAGGAAACCGTTGACCTTGAAAATGAATACGGCGCAGACAGCGAGCATTCGCTCAACCCGCTTGCAAGCAGAGATGAAGAGGAACAAGGATAAAAATGAATTTTAAAGACGATACTTTTATGACGGTCCTTGCCCTTTGCGTTGTTGCGTTTGTAATCGCGCAGGCAGCGTTCTTCCTCGTAAGAGCCGTAAAAAGGGCAAGAGAGCTCGGCATTGAAAAAGGAACAATAAAAAACACGATTATTTCCTCGGCGCTTTTCACTATTGCTCCCGCGATAGGAATAGTTGCAACGGTGCTGACTCTTGCTTCGGCACTCGGCTACGTTCTGCCGTGGATAAGGCTTTCCGTTATAGGAAACATCTCATACGAGGTAACGGCGGCTGAATCGGCAATCGGCGCATACGGCCTTGCGGGCGGTATTGCAAACCCGATAACAGACCCGAAGGTTTTCGCCACCGTTGCGTGGGTTATGACCCTCGGCTCTATGATGCCGCTCATTCTCACTCCTATTATGATTAAAAAGGTTCAGAAAAGCGTAGGCAAGGCGGTTTCGGGCAACAAGGCGTGGGCGGACGTTATGAGCGCAGCGGCGTTCATCGGCCTCATTGCAGCCTTTGTTGCAAGAGCCATTGCAGGTCAGGGAACAAAGAGCATAACGGGCGACGGCGCAGGAGTGCTGTCGGTTTCAGCGCTTGTTTTTTCAATAGTGCTTATGCTGATTTTGTCAAAGTTTGCAACGCTTCCGAAGATGAAATGGCTCGAGAGCTTTGCCATGCCCCTCGCTATGATTGGCGCAATGGTGCTTGTTGCAGTTCTTGCGCAGGTGCTTCCGCACGATATCGCGTTTATGGAATGGAGGGGTTAATTTATGGAGAATAAATATATCGATAAAACCCATACCTACGGCAGGCTGTGGATGTTCGTAACGCTCCTCGTTTTCCTTTCGGTGCCGACCATGATTTGCGCTCACCTCGGCGTTAAGCCCGAGCTTGCAAAAATCGCAAAGGGGCTTGCAACGGTTGCGCTTGTTTTCTATCCTACGGCTGTTATAGAGGTTATAACCTACACTCCGCTGCTCGGAACGGGCGGAACTTATCTCGGCTTTGTTACGGGAAACATCACTAATCTTAAAATGCCCGTTGCGCTTTCCTCAATGGAGAGCGCCAAGGTTGACGCAAACAGCGACGAGGGCGAGGTTATTTCAACAATTTCAATTGCGGTTTCCTCAATTGTAACAACTGCGATTATCGCAATTTTCGTTTTACTTTTCAGGCCGATACTGTCAGGCATAACAGGTGAAGGCTCCGTGCTTGCTCCTGCCTTCCAGCAGGTAACGCCCGCGCTTTTCGGCGCGCTTTGCGCTTCATATCTCGCTAAGCACTGGAAAATATCAATCCTCCCGATTGTGCTTTTATGCGTTGTGCTTATATTCAAGGGCGATTTGGCGATAGGAATTCTTATTCCCGTCGGAATTGTAGTATCGCTTCTCGGAGCGCACATCATGTTTAAGAAAGGCTGGGTAGGACAGAAATGACTTGGTGGCAGATAGTTTTAATAATAATTGCGGCATTTATTGTTATTACGGCAATCCGCGCGGCGTTCTTCAGAATCAGGCGTCCCGAGGTTGAGCCTATGCCCGATGAGAGAGTTGACGCCGAGAGAATTCAGCGCCACCTCACAGAGGCGATTCAAATAAAAACTATTTCAAATGTTGACGAAAGCAAGGTTGACTGGGGCGAGTTTGACCGCTTCCACGAATTCCTTGAGCGCGAATTCCCTCTCACTCACAAAACGCTGAAAAAGGAAAAGGTTTCCGTCGCTTCCCTGCTTTACACCTGGGAGGGCAAAAACCCCGAGCTTGACGGAATCGCCTTTCTTTCTCACCAGGACGTTGTTCCGATTTCGGAGGGAACGTATGACGACTGGGAGCACCCGCCGTTTGAAGGCTTTAACGACGGCGAATTTATCTGGGGCAGAGGCGCGCTTGATATGAAAAACCACCTCATTTCGGTAATTGAGGCGGTTGAATCCCTTCTTGAGGACGGCTTCGTTCCCGAGAGAACTATTTACCTTTGCTTCGGCCACAACGAGGAAATAGTTGCGGGAACAAACAACGGCGCGCACGCTATTATGGAAACACTCAAGGCTCGCGGTGTTCACCTTGATTCAACGCTTGACGAGGGTGGTGCAATCCTTCCCGCAAACGTTAAGGGAATCCTCAAGGGAAATCTTGCAGGAATCGGCATTGCCGAAAAGGGCAACACTGATTTGAAAATCACCGTTCACGCAAAGGGCGGCCACTCCTCGCAGCCTCCGCAGCATACGGGGGTCGGCATGATATCCGACGTTGTTCACGACCTTGAAAAGCATCAGTTCAAGGCAAAAATGCTGCCTATGGTTACGGATATGTTTACCCTTATCGGAAAGCATATGACCTACCCCGCAAGGCTTTTCACCTGCAACCTTCCGATACTCAAGCCGCTTGTTCTCGCAATTGCGAAGAAAATCCCGCCCGCTGCTTCGTTTATAAGAACGACTACGGCGTGCACAATGCTTGAGGGCTCGCCTGCGGCAAACGTGCTTCCGCAGACGGCAAGCGTTACGGTTAATTTCCGCCAGCTTCCCGGAACAACAACAGACGACCTTATTAAGCACATCCGCAAGGTTGTCAGAAACAAGGACATCGACGTTGAATTCATCAAGGGCAAGGAGGCTTCGGCTGTTTCTCCGACCGATACGAGAGCTTTCAGAACAATGACCGAGCTTTCTCACCAGATGGACAGATATAACATCGTTGCCCCGTATCTCGTTATGGGCGGAACGGACACATATCATTACGAGGAAATCTGCGAAAACCTTTACCGCTATTCTCCGTTTACGGTCAGCACCTCGCTGCTGCTCACTACTCATTCAACTAATGAGCGCTGCCCCGTTGACCAGCTTGCAGAGGGCGTTAAGTTCTTCAAGAGATATATGAGAATAATGGCAAGCGAATAAGCTGTTAGTCACCGGTAACTATTCGCCGGTCACAAAAAAAGAAGCTGATTACTCAGCTTCTTTTTCTGTTTCCTCTGTATCGGGATACTGTTCAATTTTAACTATATCGCCTCTGAACTGCTCAAGGTGACCGTAGTCTCCCATTATGCCGTGCGGGAGCTTGCTCTTTTCAATGTAGAACTCCATTATATCCTTGTTCTGAACTGCGTACTGATGCTTTTCATCGGTGTGAACGTCAGCCTTCTGGTCGCAAAGGATACAGTTGAGCTCCTTGAGCTCCTCGCCGTCCTGAAGCGTAATGCGGTATTTTGTACCGATTTTTGTTCCGTAGAAGGAACCGAGAGCTATGCAGTAGTAGCCGTCAACCATACGGATTCCCGTTTCATCGTCTGTATAGCATTCGTCTGAATTGAGAAGCTTATACTGAGGAGTGCTTTTAGCCGTTACGGCTCTGTAAAACGCATATGTTTTTGTTGAACCCGTTATATCGGGAAGCTCAAAGCCCTTGAGGGTTGTGGCTTCAACGGTTCTGCTGACCTTACTTGCGTTGTTTTTATGCGCTCTCTTAGTAACGCTTTTAACTCTGTAATAATAAGTTGTTTCCTGTTCAACGTCCGTATCAATATACTCGCCGTCATTAACCTCAGCAATCTTTTCAAACTTTTCGTTGTCGGTGCTCTTATAAAGCAGAACGCCTGCAACGCTGTCTGTATGTCTTACTCTGAGGGTAACGGAATCGCTTGCATAGTGCGTAACAGAAACCGAAGCGGTTTTAACGCCTGTTGTAAAACTGATTTCGCCGAGACCTTCCATTGTAACGGCGTTGAATATGCCGAAACGGTAGTCCGTATCCTCGTCGAGGTCTGTCAGGGGCAGAACGCTGTCGTTAGTTGTGAGATATTCCTCCCAGCCGTTTGTAACAACGTTATACTGGCAAACGAGATAGCTCAGAACAAGAGTTTCGCTGTTCCAGCTGAGCTCGGCGCTGTTTGTTGTAATCTTGTCGGCGTTCACCGTAAAATCACTTTTGTTTCTGATTGGGCGGTGCATTGCCGATGCGATTCTTGAAGCCTCGTCAACAACCTCGTCTCTTTCAAAAAACGGAAGCCCGAACGGGGAATCAAACGCCATAGCCGTTACGCTGCCTGATAAGGCAAGCACAAGCGCGAGTAATACCGATACGATTTTTATGCTTATTTTTCTGATAAAATCGTCTCCTTTTTGTTACATCTCCCGAAGGATGTACACAGTCACTATAACAGATTATAACCCGTTTGTCAAATTTATATACATAAAATGCATATTTTTCCTGTTACATAAATTTTTTATTGACAAAACAACAAACGGGAATATAATAATTTTGTAGGGTAACCTATAAAAAATATTTCGGGGCGGGGTGAGATTCCCCACCGGTGGTACATATCATAAGCGCAAGCGCCAACCTTATTGTAGGGAGCGGCGCCCTCGACGCTCCGTATATGCTTACAGTCCACGACTCCTTACCTGTACGGTAAGGACTGATACGGTGAAATTCCGTAACCGACGGTAATTGCTAAGGCATAAGTCCGGATGAGAGAAATAATACAGATAAAGTATTTCAGCCCCGATACCGCCACGGTGTCGGGCTTTCTCTTTCCCCTGCTTAATCAAAGGAGGAAAAAACCATGGCAAAAACATCAAAGATGTCAAAAAGAACAAGAATTATCGCGGGCTGCGGTATGCTGACCGCGGCTGCAATCGTTTTGCAGTATCTTGAAATCCCCATTCCGTTTATACCGAGCTTTATAAAGCTTGATTTTTCGGATATGCCCGAGCTTATCGGCGCTTACGCTTACGGTCCGCTTGCAGGCGTTCTGATTGCGCTTGTTAAAAACGTCATTCACCTTGCCGTCAGCCAGAGCGGATATATCGGCGAGCTTTCAAACTTTATCCTCGGCGCGGTTTTTTCAGGTGTTGCGGGGCTCGTCTATATGAAAAACAAAACGATGAAGGGCGCGCTGGTCGGCGGTATTGTCGGGGCTGTGTGCATGGCGGCAGTCAGCTTTCCGTCAAATCTTTACATCGTTTATCCGTTTTACTATAACTTTATGCCGAAGGAGGCTGTTCTCGGCGCATATCAGGCAATTGTTCCCTCAATGAAAAGCATTGAGCAATCGCTTCTTGTGTTTAACGTTCCCTTCACTCTTATCAAAGGGATTTTCTGCGTTATTATTTCCATGCTGATTTACAAGCCGCTTTCGCCGATTCTTCACGGAAAAACACACTAAATTAGTATTATTGTTTGTTGCATTTATATTAATGTTATGTTATAATAATTGCGCAAATAAATTAGATAGGAGACAAACTATATGCCACTTGTAACTACTACGGAAATGTTCAAAAAGGCTTATGAGGGCGGCTATGCTATCGGCGCCTTCAATGTAAACAATATGGAGATTGTTCAGGGTATCACAAGAGCTGCCAAGAAGCTCGAGGCTCCCGTTATTCTTCAGTGCTCATCTGGCGCAAGAAAATACGCGTCTCACGATTACCTTGTTGCTATGGTAAAGGCTGCCGCTGAGGAAACAGGCCTTCCGATTGCTCTTCACCTTGACCACGGCCCTGATTTTGAAACCTGCAAAAGCTGCATTGACGGCGGCTTTACGTCGGTTATGATTGACGGCTCATCTCTTCCTTATGAGGAGAACATCAAGCTCACAAAGCAGGTTGTTGAATATGCTCACGCTCACGGCGTTGTTGTTGAGGGCGAGC
>CAMOWP010000033.1 GCA_946628455.1 uncultured Clostridia bacterium
TTCTTCCTCCCTATGTTACTTTGTTTCTCTGTGAAGAGTGTGCTTCTTGCAGAAGCGGCAGTACTTGTTCATCTCAAGCCTGTCAGGTGTGTTCTTCTTGTTTTTCATTGTGTTGTAATTGCGTTGTTTGCATTCAGTGCAAGCTAAAGTTATTTTAACTCTCATTTCGGCACCTCCTATTTTCTTCGATATTCTAAATCTCCCTCGCGTTAATGTTCTGCAACGCATACAGAAAAATCGGGCAAAAAAATAAAACCCAAAACGAGGTAAAGATACTATAGCACAACGGATTTTATTTGTCAAGAATTATTTATATTTTTTATAATATTGCTTAATTATTATAGCACAAACAAATTATTGTTGCAATTCGGGCTGAAATATATTATTATATTCATTGGATTTTTGAAAGGAGGCTTACTGTGGACTGTGTAATCATAGGCGGCGGAGCAAGCGGAATCGCCTGCGCTGTCAGGATAAAACAGAATATGCCCGAGAGCAGCGTTACTGTGCTTGAGCACCTTGAGTCTCCGTGTAAAAAGCTTTTTGCAACGGGAAACGGACGCTGTAATATCACCAACACAGGCGCCGACGGCTACGAAATAACGAAGGGCTTTTTTGAATCAATCGGGCTTGTTCTGCGCGAGAGCAACGAGGGCAGAGTTTACCCCTATTCAAACCAGGCGGCAACGGTTGTTAACATTCTGCTAGCGGCGTGTGAAAAATACGGCGTTAAAATTGTAACCTCGTGCAACGCATATAAGGTTGAAAAAATCGGCGGGCAGTTCAACACCTTTACCGACAAGGGAATTTTCACAAGCGATACCCTTGTTCTTGCCGCAGGAGGCAAGGCGCAGAAAAGCCTCGGCTCAGACGGCTCGGGCTATGCGCTTTCTCAAATGCTCGGCCACAGCGTGACGGAGCTTTCCCCCGCTCTTGTTCAGCTCACCTGCTCAAGCAAGAACTGCCGCGCTCTCAAGGGAGTCAGAACAAAATGCGGCGTTTCAATTGAAATTAACGGTGAAATTGCCGAGAGCTCCTTCGGCGAGCTTCTCTTTACCGATTACGGTATTTCGGGAATAGTTACTATGGATTTATCCCACAACGTAAACGACGAGAGGCTTGCAAGCGGGATGGACCGCTGCGTTGCCGTTATTGATTTCGTTCCCGCAATGAGCGAGGCTGAGCTTAAAAAGCATATTGACGTTTTCGGCTCGCTTGAGGGAATTCTTCCCGCAAAACTCTGCTCAATTCTTGAAAGGCAGGCAAACGGCGAGGCTGAAAGAATTGCAAAATACGTTAAGAGCTGGCGCCTTATAGTAACAGGCACGAAGGGATATTCCTTCGCTCAGATTACCGCGGGCGGCGTTGATTGCGGCGAGCTTGGGCACAGCAACGAATCAAAAATCACTGACGGGCTTTACATAGTCGGCGAGCTTTGCGACAAACAGTTTCGATGCGGCGGCTTCAACCTTAACTACGCTTTTTCAAGCGGAATAAGGGCTGCTGACGACATAACAAAAAAGGCATAAGGCTATGATAAGAATTAACGAAATTAAGCTTTCGCTTGACGAGGAGGAGAGCCTTCTCAGGGCGAAAGCTTCAAAAATACTGAGAATAAACGAAAAATACATAAAGAGCCTTACAATCTTCAAAAAGAGCATTGACGCAAGGAAGAAGGACAACGTTCATTTTACCTACAGCGTTGACGTTGAAATTGCGCTTGATGAAAACCAGATTGTTAACAAGTGCAAAAGCAGCAAGGCGAGCATTGTAAAGCCTTACAGCTACGAAATGCCTGCGTGTCGGCGAAAAAGCGAATTCAGACCTATCGTTGTGGGCTTCGGTCCTGCAGGAATGCTCGCGGGAATTATCCTTGCCGAGGCGGGATTAAAACCGATAATTCTTGAACGCGGCAAGGGCATTGACGAGCGCACAAGAGACGTTAACGAATTCTGGACAAAGGCTAGGCTTGACGAGGAATCGAACGTTCAGTTCGGCGAGGGCGGCGCAGGCACCTTTTCTGACGGAAAGCTCACAACGGGAATTAAAAGCCCGTTCATCCGCAAGGTGCTTGAGGAGCTTTACGAAGCAGGCGCGCCTGAGGAGATTCTGTACTCCTCCAAGCCGCATATCGGAACGGACAGGCTTGCCGTTGTTGTAAAAAACATCCGCAAAAAAATCGAAAAGCTCGGCGGCGAGGTAAGGCTTGAATGCAAGCTTGAAAAGCTTATCTGCGCAAACGGCTTCATTCACGGAGTTACTTATTCGCACCGCGGAGAGACTACCGATATTCAGGCGGACAGCGTTATTATGGCTATCGGTCACAGCGCGAGAGACACGGTTGAAATGCTCTATGATATGGGCGTTGAAATAATTCAGAAGGCGTTTTCAGTAGGCGCGAGGATTGAGCACCCGCAGAGCCTCATTAACAAGGCGCAGTACGGCAAATTTGCAGGGCACAAAAAGCTCGGCGCCGCCGATTACAAGCTCGCCTGCCACGGACTTCATGAGCGCGGAGCGTACACCTTCTGTATGTGTCCCGGCGGAACGGTTGTTGCCGCAGCAAGCGAAAAGGAGGGCGTTATCGTTAACGGTATGAGCTCCCTTGCAAGAGACGGAGAAAACGCAAACTCCGCGCTTCTTGTCGGCATAGAGCCGAAGGATTTCCCGAGCGAGCACCCGCTTGCGGGAATATACTACCAGCGCGAAATCGAGCACAGGGCATATGAGCTTGCAGGAGGAAATTACAAGGCTCCCGCGCAGCTTGTAGGCGATTTCCTCAAGGGTGAAAAATCGACTCAGCTCGGCGACGTTCAGCCGACGTATCCGATAGGCGTTACGCTTACAAGCCTTGACGAATGTCTGCCCGAAAAGGTTTCGAGAACAATGAAGGACGCCATAGTTAAAATGGATGAAAAGCTCAATGGCTTCAAGCTTTACGACGCAGTTTTAACGGCTCCCGAAACGAGAAGTTCAAGCAGTGTAAGAATTCTCAGAGATGAATTTTTGCAGTGCAATATCAGGGGAGTTTATCCCTGCGGAGAAGGCGCAGGCTACGCAGGCGGAATAGTTTCCGCAGCATGCGACGGAATCAAATGCGCCCACGCTGTTCTTACAGATGAGCATTAAAAAAGAGCTACCGCAGTAGCTCTTTTATTTTTTGTTTATTTTGTTTCTTTTCTGCCGATTTTGATAATCTTTGCAATAGTCGGGCTTAAGACGAGGTTTACACCGAGCTCGATTAAGAAATTGAAGCCTACGAATGCAACGATAACGTACTTGAAGGTGCTTCCGCCGTTTGCTCCGCCCTTGATAACGTCAAAGAAGAAGGTATAGCAACCGATGATGAATACGCCTGTGTTTACTATCGGGGTTACAATGCCTGCAACGTATGTTGCGACTGTATCGTTTTTGCTCTTAAGCAAATCGTAAACGCAGCCTGCAGCGAATCCTGCAAGAATTCCCTTTGCCATAACGGTTACAATTGTTCCGACCACGCTCAGCGCGAGGAACGCGTCTGCGTCGTGAGTTGCGAACACTGCAAGGCCGAACATACCGCCGAGCCATGCGCCTGCCCACTTTCCGTAAAGCGCGGCGCCGATTACAATCGGCACTAACGAAAGGGTGATTGAAAAGGTTGCCGTTCTGATAGCCATGCTGACGAACTGAAGCGCAAAGACGATTGCGGTAAGAACGCCCATCATAACCATCTTTTTTGTGTTTTTGTTCATATTGAGTTTTCCTTTCTGCTACTGTTCCAAAAGCGCGCCGTCAAACACAAAACGGAAAGCTTCGAGGAAGACTTTTTCCCTCTGCGGATACAATGCGAGTATATTATACATTATTTTAAATCAATGTCAATAGAAAAAGTAACTAAAAACGGCTGCTTCGGGGTATCCCAAAACAGCCGTTTTGCTTATTCTAATTTATGAACTGACGGATAGTAGCTGAATTTAACCTTGCCGATGATTAAATTCTTATCAACATAATTAGTTGTTGTCCAGAAACGGGAATCAACTGAATTCTCTCTGTTATCACCCATTACGAAATAGCTTCCCTCAGGCACCTCATAGGGGCCGTAATTGCCTGTCGGAGTGCAGGCTGTTACGAAATCATCCTTAAGCTGCTCGCTTTTTCCGTCCTTATCGGTTACATAAACAACGCCATTGACAATTTCAACCGTCTCTCCCGGGAGACCGATAATTCTTTTAACGAAGAACTGAACCTTATGGCTCGGGTCATCCTTATGAGCGGCAACATCGTCAGGGTTTTTGAATATGATAATATCGTATCTTTCAGGCTCGTGGAAATTATATTCAATTCGGCTTGCGATAATTCTGTCGCCCTCCTGAATTGTGTTGAGCATTGAGCCTGTGGGAACCTGAGCGTTTGCAAAAACGAAGGTTTTAAGAAGCATTGCAACGATAAGCGCAATAATAATCGGAAGGCAGAAATCAAGCACCTCGCGCATTGCGGATTTCTTTTTCTTGCCGTCTCCCTCTTCATCTGCTTCCTCGGCTGTTTCTGCTTCGGCGCCTTCAGCCTCATCTGCGGGCTCCTCAAGCGGCTCGTCAGCCATCTTCTGAGCCTCATAAAGAGGCTCGCCCTTTTCAAAAATCTTAACCTCCTGAGGTGCTTCCTCAGCGGCTTCCTCTGCTTCTGTTTCTTCGGCAGCCTCACGTGCTGCCTCTTCAGGCTCAGAGTTTTCATTTTCAGCTTCGCTTAAAACCTGCTCGGCAATTCTTGCCTCCTCGGCTCTGAGCGCAGCCTCTGCCTCCTCGGCAGCCTTTGCTTCCTCTGCAGCTTTTGCAGCCTTTTCAGCCTCTCTGGCTTCAATGGCTTCCTGAGCCTCCTTAATTACAGCCTCTGCGTCATCTGTCGGGGCTTCAAAAAACTTTGCTCCGCAGCTCTTGCAGACAAACTGTCCGTTTTCCTCAAATATATTTTCCGATCCGCAAATTTTACATTTCATAGTATTTCTTCTTTCGTAATTATTTTGTTATTTTCAGAATTACAGCCTCTAAGGGCTCAAGCTCAAAGCTCAGCTTATCGTTATAAGAATAGGTTTCGTCTGAATCAAGAGCTATTTTGGAATAAATATTTTCAACTCTGCAGCCCTCAAGGCTTTCGGGAGTTCCCATAAGCTTGTTAAGAGTCAGGGTGAGCGGAGCGCTTTCCTCATCAGGATTCCTCAGCGCAATTATACCCTCGCTGTGGCTCCAGCCGATAAAGCCGTAAACATTGTTTTCGCTCGGGTCGCCGCCGATAAAGGACATATTCTTAAGAATTTCAAAATTGTCCTCCTGGAATTGCATTATCTTTTTAAGCGTTTCCCACTTGTTATCATTCATCATTGAAGCGGAAAGATGAAGGTCGCTGAGGGCTGAGCCTCTTACCGCGTTCCAGTAAAGATACGCCTCAAACTCCGCGTCCGAATAATTAACGCGCGCGCCCTTTGCATAAATCGGCTCGTGGTTATATATCGCCTTTGACGGAAGCTGAACGGAGCGGCGGCAGAGAGTATCGTAATACATTGCGTCTCTGTAGGTTATCTCCTCGTCAAATTGCTTTTCATCGTCAGCGGTCTGAGTAAAGCCGATATCGTCTCCGTTCTGAAGCCAGATTGAGTTTACCCACTGCAGCCACCAGGGAGACGGGTTAACGAAGCAGGTCAGGTTAATCCAGAGCTTCTTGCCGTACTCGCCCGAATTTCTGATTTTTTCAAACAGCTTAATCCATTTGAAAAGCATATCGCTTGCAAGATACATATCATCCTTGCCGCCCGTCATATGGTCATGGCTCGTATCGCGGCAGGGCTTGAGAGCAAAGCCGTCAAGCTTCCAGTAACCGAGTTGATACTCGTTTGTTTTTTCACAAATAAAATCGCCGAGAAGCTCAAGGTACTTTGACGAGGCTACGCATAAATCCTCACCGAATGGATTCATAAAGCCATTGCCTGCTCTGCTTACCTTTTTAGCAAATTTTTTAGTTTCGGAATAACCGCCGCGCGGGCTTATCCACATACCGAGCGAAGAGCCGTCAGCGTTAACCTGCGAGGCAACGTCGCTGAGTCCGTTTGGGAAGCCCTTTTTAGTGAACGCCCAGAACTTAGCCTTGTAATCAGCCCATACGTCGTCAACAACATATGACGAAAGCTGAGGGATTGAGTGCTTTTTAACCGCCTCGTTGATTGCGGCGAAATCAGCCTTAACGCTTTCGGCGTTTGCCTTGCCCATTGTTTCAAACCAGTTATTATAGTTAAAACGCGGAACGATGTCGCAGCCGATAAAATCAATATATTCAAAAAACGCCTTTTTAACCGCCTGAACTGAATTATCCGAAGCGGCGCCCATAACGGTTACGGGGCAGCGGTAATTTTTGCCTACGTTTCTGCCGATATAGTATTTAACTCTTCCCATTCCGTGAACGATTCTGTTATCCGTTCCCGGGAATTCACAGCCGAAGAAGAGGCTGTCGATATAAAATGGCTGGCCGAGCACAGCCCAGAGGTCGGGTATCTGAGCGTTTTCAACGATGTCAACGCCGAGGTGGCTTTGGGAATTGATGATTCCGATATTGTCAAGATAAACAAAATCAATTGCTCTGTCATCGTCGGCCTGGTCAAGAACAAGCTGCTTGCAGATTGTATTGCCGTCAGGGTGCACCCAGTATTCAAGAGTAACTCTTACTCCCTCGCACTCCTCAAAAACAAATTTGAGCTTGCTGTCCTCTTCCCTTGAATCAACAACGGGAAGCCCCTTTGCGGAAAAATCAGTTCCGTCAGTAAAACGGATAACGAACTCACAGCCGTTACCGTCAGGAACAAAGCTCATATCCGAATACTTGTTATAAACCTGGCTTGCATAAAAGCTGCCGTTGGTTATTTTGAATTCTCTTTTAATTCTTTCACTTTCAAGCTTAAACATAATATCTCCCGTCAGGCTTCGTCTTGCTCCGCCTATATTTCACTTTGTATATCTTCAAGCGCTCTTGCAAGCTGGTCAGGGCAGGAGGTGCCTTTAAAGTTGCAGTCAATTCCCTTTAAAAGTCCAACTACCTCGTCAATTTTTCTTCCCTTAACGAGCGCGGCTACGCCCTGTGTGTTGCCGCTGCAGCCGCCTACAAACTGAACGCTGTTAACAGTTTCGGTTGCCTCGTCAACATCAATGATAATCTGCCTTGCGCAGATTCCCTGAGTACCGTATTTATATTCCATTTTGAGTACCTCTTTTAATGTTCCTAAAATTCACCATTATATATTATACATATAATACGCCAACAATTCAATAACAAAATATTAATATTTTTTATACAAAAATAAGCCTTCGTTAATGAAGGCTTAATCGGGTATATTGAACAGTTTTTGAGCGTTATCGCCGAGAATGCCGCTGTCGCCTGCAAGCGAACGTACCCTTTCAAGAGTCGCTTTCTGGTCGCTCCATGGAGAATCGGTTGCAAAGAGAATTCTGTCTGCACCGTGCTTTTTTACAATTCTCACAAACTGCTCATCGCTTAGCATTTTCCGCTTTTCATCGGGAACAAAAACTCCCTCGGGCGGCTCGTAGCTTCCGAGGACGAAGGCTGTGTCCATATAAACGTTTTCGCCCGCAAGGGTGCTTTCAACGTCATCCCAGCCCTTCCATCCGCCGAGATGAGCGAGCACGAATTTAGCGGGATTAATCTCCTTCATAACATTGCAAATCTGAGCTACCGAAGAAAAATTGTGATGCATAATTCCAATATCAAGCCCCGCGTGAATAACAACTGCGAGGTCAAGCTCGGCAGCTCTTTCAATAATTCTCATAAAGCGGATATCATCAAGGTCAACGCCCTGATACGCAGGGTGAAGCTTGATTCCGGTTATCCCCTGCTCTTTAATTCTCGAAAGCTCAGCTCTGTAATTTTCATAATCAGGGTGCATTCCGCCGAGGGAAAACAGGCCCGTTTCGGCAAAGCGTTCATTTTTTTCAATTGCAATTGAATTGAGCTTTTCAACCTGACGCTCATTAGTCATAACGGGAAGCAGAACCGAGCAATCAATGCCCGCCTCCTTCATTGAAGCAGCAAGCGCGGAATCGGTAGCCCTTGTATATGCTCTTGATTCAGCCTTTGCCTGTAAATTTTCAACAACCCCTGCCGCAATTTTCTCGGGGAAGGTGTGAGTGTGCGAGTCAATAATCATATTTTTTACCTCAAATTGAAAACCGACGATATCAACCGTCGGCTTTCATTATATATTAAGACAGAGAGAAATTCAATATTTTATTCAGCCTCAACCTCTTCACCGAGAGATTCCTTGGCTGTTACAATCTGCTTTCTGTTATAGCAAGCGAAGGTATCCTCAACAAGCTTTGAATCAGGCTTAGGAGTTACAAGGCTTACTATCGGAACGATTACGATGCCTGCAATCATTGCGAACGCACCGCAGTTAATCGGAGACTGAAGAAGGGTCGGGAATGAATCTCTGAAGAATAAGTTGAGAGTCATAATTCCCGCGCCGAAGATGAAGGAAACCCAGCAGGCTGCCTTTGTTGTTTTTTTCCAATAGAGCGAATACATAAACGGAGCAAGGAATGCGCCTGCGAGCGCGCCCCACGAAACGCCCATAAGCTGAGCGATGAAATTAACCTTTGTTTTATACTGGAACAGCGCGATTACAGCTGAAATTGCGATGAAGAATACAACGAGGATTCTCATTGAAAGCACCTGCTTTTTCTCGCTCATATTTTTGATTACGTTGTCCTTAAGAAGGTCAATTGTAAGAGTTGAGGAGGATGCGAGAACGAGCGATGAAAGCGTTGACATTGAAGCCGAGAGAACGAGGATTACCACAAGGCCGATAAGCAGCGGAGAAAGGTCGCCGAGCATTGTCGGGATAATCGCGTCAAAGCCCTCTTTAAGAGTTCCGTCGGGGAGCACCTCAATCTTGTCTGAGAAGAGTCTGCCGAAGCCGCCGAGGAAATAACAGCCGCCTGCAACAACAATTGCGAAAAACGTTGAAATAATCGTTCCCTTTTTAATGTCGCTCTCGCTCTTGATTGCGTAGAATTTCTGAACCATCTGAGGCAAGCCCCATGTGCCGAGAGAGGTAAGAACAACAACGAAGCCGAGGCCGAGAGGGTCAGGTCCGAAGAAGGAATTGAAAACGCCGGGAGTTGAAGAAACATTTTCGTCAACAATCTTTGCAAGCCCGTCAAGAGAGCCTGTGAAGCCGCCGTTGATTTTAAGCACAGCGGCAATTACAAATACTATGCCGAAAAGCATAATGATGCCCTGAATAAAGTCATTGATAGCGGTTGCCATATATCCGCCTGCGATAACGTAAACTGCAGTAAGAACGCTCATAATTATAATACAAACTGAATAATCGATATTAAACGCCATACCGAAAAGCCTTGAAAGGCCGTTGTAAAGCGAAGCGGTATAAGGAATAAGGAAGATGAAAACTATAACCGAGGAAGCAATTTTGAGCCCCTTGCTGTTGAATCTCTGGCCGAAGAACTGAGGCATCGTTGCAGAATCAAGGTGCTGAGTCATAATTCTCGTTCTTCTTCCGAGAACTACCCACGCGAGAAGCGAACCGATAACAGCGTTTCCGATACCTATCCACGTTGAAGCGATACCGAATTTCCAGCCGAACTGACCTGCGTAGCCAACGAAGATAACTGCCGAGAAATACGAGGTTCCGTATGCAAATGCAGTAAGCCACGGACCGACGCTTCTTCCGCCGAGCACGAAGCCCTTAACGTCCGTTGTGTGCTTTCTTGCATAGAAGCCGACTCCTATCATAACGCCGAAGAAAAGCACAAGCATTATAATTTTGATTGCCATATCCATAAATATGTCCTCCTCACTTTACCGCTTTAAAGTTTAACGGTTTAAAGCTTTTATGTGTCATAGTGTACCATTAATCCGTTATAATGTCAAGGGTGAATTTAAAAAAATTTACGTTTGCGGCAAAATTATTCACTTGACAAGAAAATATTATAGGTATATAATAATTGCAATTAAAAGCTATGACGAAGAAAAGTACTGCGGAGATGTGCTTAAAGAGAGTACGGGACGGTGGAAGCCGTACAGCAACAGCCGCACGAAGAACACTTAAGAGCTGCAAGCTGAAAAGCGTTTGCTTAGTAGGTGCGCCGCGGGCTGAGCGTTATAACAGCAGGCTTTGGTATCAGAAGCCGAAAGAGGCTCGAAAGAGCAATATAGGTGGCACCACGGGTAACAGTCGCTCGTCCTATAGTACGGACGTAGCAGGCTGTATTTTTTATTTTCAGGGAGGTTTCACTATGAAGCACACAGACATTATTGACGTAATTGAAAAGGACGATTATTTAGGCAAGGAAATCACGGTTTGCGGCTGGGTAAGAACAGCGCGCGACAGCAAGAACGTTGCGTTTCTCGCGCTCAACGACGGCACCTGCCTCAACCATCTTCAGATAGTTATTGATAAAAACAGCGGCATTGAGGTTGACCCCGAGGCAACTAAGCTCGGCGCTTCGCTCAAGGTTATCGGCGAGGTTGTAAAAAATGACAGAAACAACACTAACGAAATTAACGCTAAGGAAATAACCGTTCTCGGCGTTTGCCCTGCAGATTATCCGCTTCAGAAAAAATTCCAGAAGCTTGAGACGCTCAGAGAAATGCCTCATATCAGAGTAAGAACAAACACGTTTAACGCAGTTTTCCGCGTTCGCTCCGTTCTCGCAGCGGCTATTCACCGTTTCTTCCAGGACAGAGGATACGTTTACATCAACACTCCGCTTATCACCGGCTCGGACTGCGAGGGCGCGGGCGAGATGTTCCAGGTAACGACAATCGGCTACAGCGAGGATTACAAGAGCGAAGAGGAATACTACGCTGACGATTTCTTCGGCAAGAAAACGGGTCTTTCCGTTTCGGGTCAGCTTGAGGGCGAGGTTGCCGCAATGGGTCTCGGCAAGATTTACACCTTCGGTCCTTCCTTCAGAGCTGAAAACAGCAACACTCAGCGCCACGCTGCCGAGTTCTGGCACGTTGAGCCTGAAATCGCCTTCTGCGAGCTGCCTGACCTTATCGAAATCGCAGAGGAAATGATTAAATACATCATTAAAGAATATATGGACAAGTGCCCCGAGGAGCTTAAGTTCTTTGAACAGCGTTTTGAAAAAGGGCTCACAGACAAGCTCCTTTCGGTTATCAACAACGACTTTGCAGTTGTTGACTACACAGACGCAATCGAGCTTCTTAAAAAGGCTGACGTTAAGTTTGAGTTCCCCGTTGAATGGGGCTGCGATTTACAGTCAGAGCACGAGAGATATATCACAGAGCAGATTTACAAGAAGCCCGTATTTCTTATCAACTATCCAAAGGGCATCAAGTCCTTCTATATGAAGCAGAACGACGACGGAAAGACCGTTGCGGCAACAGACCTTCTTGTTCCCGGCGTTGGCGAAATCATCGGCGGAAGCGAAAGAGAGGCTGACCTCAACAAGCTTCTTTCAGCTATGGAGGAAAAGGGTATGAGCACGGAGGGCTACGATTTTTATCTCGACCTTCGCAAATTCGGCTCAGTTCCGCACGCAGGCTTCGGCCTCGGCTTTGAGAGAATAATTATGTACGTAACGGGTATGTCAAACATCAGAGACGTTATTCTCTATCCGAGAACGGTAGGAAGCATAAAATAATCTTACACTACGGAGGAAAAGGTTATGATGATTTATCCTGACGGATATAAGACAAAGCTTACTCAGCGCGACACGCAAAGAGCGATAAAGGTTGTAAAAGACACCTTCCAGAACTCTCTTGCAAAGGCGCTTAACCTTGACAGAATAACTGCGCCGCTAATGGTTACAAAAGCAAGCGGCATTAACGACGACCTCAACGGCGTAGAGCGCAAGGTGCATTTTACAATGATGAATATTGAGGGCGAGGCTGAGGTTGTTCAGTCCCTCGCAAAGTGGAAAAGGCGCGCGCTTTACCGCTACGGCTATCAGCCCGACGAGGGAATTTATACAGATATGAACGCTATCCGCCGCGATGACGACACGGATAACCTCCACTCCCTCTTCGTTGACCAGTGGGACTGGTGCCGCGTTATAACGAGGAAAGAGAGAAATACTGAATTTCTCAAGGAGATTGTTCAAAAAATCGTTGACGAAATTTACGATACTAACGAAGCGGTTAAAAAGCAGTTCCCTGCACTCGGCTTTGAAATGAAAAAGGACGTTTTCTTTATCACAACTCAGGAGCTTGAGGATATGTATCCCGAGCTTACGCCGAAGGAGAGAGAAAACGCGATAACTAAGGAGCATAAAACCGTCTTTCTTATGCAGATAGGCGGCAAGCTTAAAAGCGGCAAGAAGCACGACGGAAGAGCTCCCGATTATGACGACTGGGCGCTTAACGGAGATATTCTCTTCTGGAACGAGCTTCTCGGCTGCGCTTTTGAAATCAGCTCAATGGGAATCAGGGTTGACGCCGAGAGCCTTCACCGTCAGCTTGAAGAAGAAGATATGCTTGAAAGAGAGAACTTCAAATTCCATAAAGGAATTCTTGACGGAACGCTTCCCCTTACAATCGGAGGCGGTATAGGTCAGTCAAGGCTCTGTATGCTCCTGCTCGAAAAAGCGCATATCGGCGAGGTGCAGTGCGCAATCTGGTCAGACGAAATGCGCGAGGAGTGCAAAAAGCACAATATCATTTTGCTGTAAAATTAATTAAAATTTATGTTGCAATCGCCTATCAAATGTGTTATATTATATAGGCAATCGGGGTGTAGCGCAGGTGGTAGCGCACTTGACTGGGGGTCAAGGAGTCGCAGGTTCAAGTCCTGTCACTCCGACCAAATAAAGCAGGTTTTTAACCTGCTTTATTTTTATGCAAATCGCTCTAAATCGGCTTAAATAGGCATTATACGTAATGTGCAATTTTTTGAATGGCTTACTTGGGTTGCCATTAGTTGACTTGAGTTTGTCTGAACGTCAACCGCTTGCCAACCAAATTCCAACCGATTTTTCTACTGTTGGTAGAAATGTTTTCAATGATTAAGTTATTGAGTTACACCTTGCTTTGCGGTATGATTTAATCAGACGGTACCGCCAAATAATTAGTGAGGTGATTCTATGAATATTTATTTCAGCGAGAATGTAAAGCGCTTTCGTAAGAAAAGAGATTTAACGCAGGAGGCTCTTGCGGATTTCCTTGGCGTTTCTTTTCAGACTATCAGCAAATGGGAAAGAGGAGAAAGCTATCCCGATATAGAACTGCTCCCAACCATTGCGGATTTCTTTTCAGTTTCAACCGATACTCTGCTTGGTGTAGATAAGGCAAAGAACGAAGAGGAAATTCTTGCGCTTTGCGAAAAGTTCGATAAGAAGCAGTACGCTGGTTCGGAAGGTCCGTTTGGTTACTTTATGAAGGATGCCTATAGAAAATATCCTGCCGATTTCCGAATTGCTGTCAGATACATGCAGCATCTTCAGGAGATATGTGATACCCGCGTAAAAGTTATGGAAAACGATGATGAAATCACATCTATCTATAACCGAATTCAAAATTACTGTACTGATGACACCATAAGAATTCACGCAAAATACATAATGTTGCGGCATTACAACTGTCTGACACAGGTTGAAGAAAGTCCGATTGGTTATGAGGATGTATATAGACTTCTTAGTACGTTCCTAAGCATTAGAGAAACAAAGGATTATTTGCTTTGTTGTATGCACGAGTTTGGGGATATGGACAATATCAGAGCAGGTTGCAGAAATCTGATTGACAAGTTAATCTCGTGTCTTGATGACGCGATTAAGCACTATGTTCTATTTGCGACAAAGGCAAGAATAAATCCGACAAAGGAACAATTACTGGAAATAGTTGAAGCGTTAGAAAAAATCAAAGCAATCCATAATTTGTTCTATCCTGACGAGGTATACGGTGATTGCTGGAGAAAAGCGATTTATACTTACGGCGATTTAGGAGAAGCATATCATTTACTTGGCGACAATGAAAAATCATTGCAGAATTTCAGAAAATGTGCAGAACTTGCAAAACGGTTTGATACGCTGCCGGATGAAACGGAAAGACATAATCTTTTCTTTGAGGGAACGATTTACAAAAAGAGTGACGACCCGTCTGTATATTCCGACTCAAGTCTTTGCGATTTGATGAGAAGGTATATGCTTGAAGTCTTTTCGCTTTCAGATGAATTCAGAGCAACATCCGAATTTAAAGAAATAATTGATATAATGAAATAGTATAAGCCTCGGCAACGCCGAGGCTTCATTTCTCTCTAGAAACATACGTTTATCTTAATGCTTTTTCCATAACAATCTCGTTTCCATCGTACTCGCCTGTTAAACGGAAACCCAACTTTTCATACATATTTCTTGCGGCTTCGTTTCCGTCAATATAACAAAGAACAACCTTATTATATTTACCGTCGTTTTTCATTAATTCAAGAATTCGCCTCGCCGCTTCAATTCCAAATCCGTTTCCCTGATAACGTTCATCTATAAACAGCTGGCTAAAATCATAAGCGTTAATCTCTTCGCAGTCGTAATATAATGCCATACCCACTGGAGTTGTATCGTTATAAATAACAAATGCATTGCTTCTGCTATTTCGATACGCATATGCCCTTGCCAATAGTTTCATACTGTCAGATACAAAACTTTTTTGTGTTTCCGAAACCTTAAGACCAAGTCTCCAATTATCCGGGTTAACAGTTACTAATTTAATCATTGTTTCCCTCCACATATTCGGATTTAACGGC
>CAMOWP010000034.1 GCA_946628455.1 uncultured Clostridia bacterium
TAATTAAATCGGGTTCCTTTTCATCGTTATTTAATTTGTCAAGGTACTGCGTCGCCGAGGAGCAAAACCGCTTGAAATCAAGCTTTATGTTATTGCCCTTTTTTCGACGGCTTGAACATAATACCAAATCTAAATCCGTTTGTCAACACTTTTTTTAAAAAAATTATTCTATCTTCACACCCTGCCGAGTGTTTCCATTTTTATGACAAGTGTATAAATCACAACATTTCGATATTAGCATTATTTTATATACAATATATTGATATATAATGCCATAACAGCTAATTCTGCCGTTATATAGGCATAAAGTGCTTGCCTGTTTCCTCTGCTGCCCTTTCTATATATTGTTTTAAATATATATAATTAATATCTATATTCATAATAGTAATAACTCCGTCCTTTACAGAAAGCATATCAGTGTCATCATAGCCTAAGGACGAGGTATTATAATATGCAATTGCCGTTCCTGCACTAAGGCAAATCGCCGATGCAAATAGTATTAAGCAAATCTTTTTCATACTGTTCCTTTATTTTACATATTTTTCGTTCATCAGCTTCCCGAGCGCATTTCCGAAAAGCCTTGCCGAATAGCACGCCTCCTCAAGCGTGTTGGCATCTGTTCCTATTTCAAGCAAAAAGGAATTATGCGTCTCATACATATTATACTTACGCTGAGAAAAAAGTATCGGGCGCATTAATCCGCCGTACATAGAATTCACCTGCTTTTGCACCTGCAAATCAAATCTCAGGTTATATTCCCAGTCAGGAAAATTCTTAACAAGCCCGTATTCACAGCCTGAAATTATCATCATTCTTGCAGCCTTTTTGCCTTTAATCTTCGCAGTCGGCTTGACCTTGGTTTTGTCTGAATATGTAATATCATCACGGTGAAGGTCAATTGTAACCTCAATTGACGGATACTCTTCAAGATATTTTTCAACGCTCTTTCTTGATTCGTCATAGCTTGAGTTATAATCCTTATCGTGAATCTCTTTATCGTGGATAACCTTGAAGCCTGCTCTTTCAAGCTCCTTAACAAGCTCATCTCCGACACGCACAACATTACGCTTAGCGTCCTCGGAGCGCGCGTCGGAGCTTATATAATAACCCGTATCGAGAAGAGAGTATGCCTCTGTTGTATGCGAATGGTAAATGAGCACGGAGGGCTTTGATTTATCTCTGATTATCAAATCCGAGTCCCGCTCCAGCAGGCTCCTGATATCGGGAGCATAAACCTCAGAGGGAATTTTGCTCTGAATTTCAATTCCTTTGTAAGAAATTATCTTTCCTCCGCCCTGATAAGCCTCCTCGCTTGTTTTACCTTTAGCCTTTGCTTTGCTCTGAGTTTTCTTCGCCTGCTTCATCAGCTTCGCAATATCCGAAGGCGTTTTTGTTATATCGTAACCGTCATCGCTATCCTTTGAACCTGTTACCTTCATAACCTCTTCTCCCCTCTCTTGCGGGGTATTAGTAGTATTAACGTCCTCATTCCCGATATAATCGGAAATTTTTAGCTTAAATTCATTCAGCATATAATCAGGGGCGGTATACCTTACGGCAAGCCTTGAAAAAGCAGGAAGATAGCGCGCCATTGCGGGAAGAAAATTAAGAAAAATCCCTATACAGCCGAACAGTATAATAATATTTGATATGAAAATTACAATCTGCTTTTTCATTTTTACACCCTATATATAAAATTATTACATTATATATACTATTCAGCATAAGAGCGAATTATCCCACGAGGGCGTATAAGTCCTCGCAGCTTATGCCTCTCTGAAGGCAGACGTTAATCCCCATTCCTATGAGCTTTGCGCCCTGCTCGCTGATTCTGTCAATCTCACGGGGCGTTACATAAGCTTCGCCCTGAGCTCCCGACGACAGAAGCGAGGTGCTCACAACAGTGGGAATACCAACGGAAATAACGGGCACGCCGACAGTTTTCTCGGATATTTCGTGCCTGTGGTTTCCGACTCCCGAGCCGGGCGAAATCCCGACGTCGGAAAACTGGACGGTTGTTCCGAGCCGCTCCATTGAGGACGCCGCAAGCGCGTCAACCGCAATAATGCAGGAAGGCTTAATCTGGCTTGCGACGCCCCTGATTATCTCTGCGGTTTCAATCCCCGTCTCGCCGAGCACGCCCGTTTCAATTGAGGCAACCGAAAACAGATTTTCAAAGCCCGAGGCTTTCTTCAGCTCCTCCGGAATATGCCGAGTTGAAAGAATATAATTATTAACCTTAGGGCCTAAAGAATCGGCGGTTATGTTCTTGTTCCCGAGCCCTGCAACAAGTACGCAATCAAGCCCTTCGGGCAGAAGCGAGCGGAGCACGGCGGAAAATTCATCAAGCCTGCCGTCAAAAATATCCGTGTCGTTAACGAACGAATTAACCCTTAGAGTAACGTAGCTGCCAATCGGCTTGCTCAGCTTCTCCGCCCCGTTTTCATTCGTTATCTTCACGGTTGTAACGTTATTACTTTCGCTTACAATCACTCCGTCAATCGCCGTCTGCTCGTGCGATTCATAGCTTTCAAGCGCAAGGTCAGTTCTGTTTTGCATATTCATCACCGCTGTTTTTTAGATATTTTCATTAAAAGTATACCCAAAAATAAAAAAACACTTGCATTTTATAAAAACTTGTGATAATATAGCAGGGCATATAAAACAAGCCGACCGTGTTAAGGCTTGATAAGTATTTGATGCGTTAACTATTCACTGTCAGTTAATGCGTATTAAAACTCAGAGGAGCGAAAGAAATGGCAAATATTAAATCAGCTAAGAAAAGAGTTAAGGTTAACCAGAAAAAGGCTGCAAACAATAAGGCTCGCAATTCAGCTCTTAAGACAGCAATCAAAAAGGCTAACGCTGCTATAGAGAACAACGCTGAGGATAAGGACGTTGCAGTTAAGGCTGCAATCAAGAAGATTGACCAGGCTGCAAGCCATAACCTCATCCACAAGAACTGCGCAGCAAGAAAGAAGAGCAACCTTGCTAACAAGCTCAACAAAGCGTAACATCAAATAGAAACGGCTGTCATAAGACAGCCTTTTTATTTTTCATATGCTAAAATTAACTTGACTTTACTGAATATTGTTATATAATAGAATTGATATAAGATTTTATTTGGGAGGTTCGATTATGGACTTTAAAAAGATAGCAAAAATAATCGCTGTAATCGCTGCGCTCTGCGCTCTTGCAGTTGCTGCTTATTTCGCAGTAAAGAAGCTCACAGGCAAGGAAAAGCCTGAATATTTTGACGATAACGATTTCTTCGAGTGTGACAATGATCTCGAAATCGTTGAGGTTAAGGATGAAGAGGCTCCTGCTGAAGAAAAAGCAGAATAATTAATTCCAATTCGGCGCAGGATTACCTGCGCCTTATTATTTTCTGAGGGCAAAATTATGTATAAAGCAGGCTTGGTTTTAGAGGGCGGCGGCTCGCGCGGAATTTACACAAGCGGCGTGCTTGACGCTTTTCTTGAAAAGGAAATCGAATTTCCTTACGTTATCGGCGTTTCAATGGGAAGCTGCAACGCAGCTTCGTTCATAGGCAAATGCAAGCGCCGCCAGCACGATGTTACAATAAATTACATTAACGATAAAAGATATATGAGCTTTTCAAGCCTTATGAAAAACGGCGAATATCTTAATACGGACTGGATTTTTGACGAGCTCACCTATGACCTCGCTCCTCTTGATTACGATACCTTTGAGGGCTCAGGCACAACCTTCTGCGTTGTAACAACAAACGCGCTGACAGGAAAGCCCGAATATTTTTATCCGAAATCGCTGAGGGAAAGAGGCTGCGTTGAGGTAAAGGCGAGCTGCTCAATGCCGCTTGTTACAAAGGGCGTTGAAATCGGCGGTCAGCTTTATTATGACGGCGGCGTAACTGATTCGATTCCGCTTGAAAAGGCGCTTTACGACGGCTGCGAAAAGGCGGTTGTTATCCTGACCCAGCACAAGGGCTACGTAAAACAGCCCGTCAACGAAAGAATCGGTAAGCTTATTAAAAAATATCCGCTGACCGCAAAAGCGCTTATGAACCGCCACGAGGTATATAACGCTCAGCTCGAATATGTTTATGAAACGGAAAGGGATGGCAGAGCGCTGGTAATACAGCCGCTTACAGACCTTGACTGCCCTACGCTTGAAAAGAGCACAGCGAAGCTTGAAGCAATTTATCAGCTCGGCTACAAGCAGGGGCTGCGCGTTGCGGAGGACGTAAAAAAATTCATAAATGAATAAATAAAAGGAGATGTCCCGTCTGAGATATCTCCCCTTTTTTATTTCAGCGAATTTTCAAGAAATTCCTCTGAGCTTTTTCTGAACGCGTCAAGCCTTCTGTCACATTCAGCCCAGTCAATTTCGCCGTCAATATCAAATTTTGCTTTGCTTTTGAACACTATTCTGTCTGAGAGCCCGAGCGTTTCGCACAAATCAACAAGCTTAAGGCTCTGCTCAGCCCTGAGGAAAAGAACAAACGGCTTGTGAAAAATGATTGAGAACACGGCGGTGTGAAAGGAATTTGTTACAACGTAGCGCGCGCCTCTGATTCTGTCAATAAACTCAAGCGGGCCGTCGGAATAGGTATCCTCCGCATTTTCTCCGCCGAACTTATTCAAATCAGTGTAGAATTTGATTTTAAGGCCCTTTTTGTCGGCAAGCCCTTCGGCGAATTTTACCGCATTATCCGTTTTGTCAAGAATGTTAACATAGATATAATCGCCGTCTGAGCTCTTCTCAATAAAATCAAAATCCTCAGCCCTGTAAAGCAGCGCAGGGTCGCAGCAGTATTCAATCTTCTTATCAGTCATCCCCGAAAGAAACTCTGCCGAGCACTTTTCCCTGACTGAAATATAATCGAAAATCTCAGTCGCCTCGCTGTATTTTTCCTTAAGCGCCGAAAGCAGCTTCTCATCGTTGCTCGAAATCGCCGCCGCATATGAAAGCTTTTTAATATCACGCTGTGAATTTTTCAGGCAGCCGAGCAGGTAAACGTCTGAAAACCTTTTCGCAAACTCAGGTCTGAAAACAATATCGCTTCCGATAATTATAGCGTCAAGCGTGTCTGCAATCGCTTTGAATTCAAGCGTTCTGTCAGCCCTGCCGAGCTTATTTATATACTTTTTATCAAAGTCTGCAAAACGCTCTTTTCTCATTTTTGAAGCGTCCTCGCTCCTTAATGAGTCAACCTCGCTTTTCAGCTTTTTCTTTTTTCCCTCGCTTAAAAAACCGCCTGCCGCGTTAACTGCGTTTTTTACACTGAGCTCCTGAGAGAGCCCCTCCAGGAACTTGCGCTCCTCGTGCCCTTCAAACTCTATTACGCCTACCTCGGCGTCGGGCAGAATCGCCCTGACCTTCTCCTGAAGCAGCCACGCAACAAGCTTGGCGCCGTAATTCTGCTTGTGAGATAAGCAGAGTATTCCGACCCTGTAGCTTTCAGAATTATTTTCAGAATCGCTTTTCAGCGGGCACACCTTAATACAGCGCCTGCATTTAATGCATTTCTCTTCATCAATAACAGGATAAAGAAAGCCCTCGCCGTTTTCCTGCATATAAACGGCGTCCCTGGGGCAAACGGCAACGCACGCGCTGCAGCCGCAGCATTCGCTTTCAAGCTCATATAAAACTATCTTTTCGTTTTTCATAGTATTTTCTCTGCAATCTTTTCAATAAGCTTTACCGCAGTCGGCTTTTCAGTATATTTCTTAATCAGGAATTCAAAGCCGTTTTCTCTGTAATCCTTCCAGAATTCCTCTTTTTTAACGTTGTAATAATACGGCTCGCGAAGCGATTTTTGATTAACGCTTTCCGTATCATATTCCCTGATTTCAAGCGCGCCGCCGTTAACCGCCCCGTCAAAATACCTCTTGCCCTTTTCGCTGTTAACGAGTATTAGTGAAACGCCCCTGTTATCGTTAAAGGAGCCGTCAAGCTCGTCAATGCCCCAGAAATCCGCAAGCGTTATATCGCTGACTCTGTTTTTTGAGGCATATCTGCATTCGTGGCAGGAGCGTCTGAGCGGATAATTGGTGTAAAAAAGCGTTGTATATATCTTTGAATCAACCCTGCCGCCTTCCGTAATCAGCGTTTCAACGTGGTCCTTCCAGCCGTAATCCTTTTTGTTTCTGAACTGAGCCGATTTGATTTTTCCGTTCGCCCTCTCCTGATAGCTGAGATAATCGCGCCAGAGCTTCGGGCTCGGAACGCCGTGGCAAACGATATCAAGGGTAAGGAGCTTTTCTGTGTTGACAGCTGAAATTTCAAGATATTTTTTCAGAGCGTCAACCTGGCAGGGCGTGCCTGAAAAAAGCACCCTCAAGCCTGCTTCAAGGTCCTTTTTGACCTCGCGCAGGGTGCTTTTCATATCGCTCTGAACATATTTTGATTCTCTCATCCTGTCACGCTCTTCAGGCGTTGTGGCGCGCATATGAACTGCCCTGAAGCTTTCATCAAGAACACACCCATATACAACACCACCGTCTCCGATAATAATATCGGAAACGGCGGTAAATACTCCGCCTGAGCGTGACCTTTCCCTCACATCGCCGTCCGTATTCTTACAGCCGTATGCAAGAGGATAAATTAAATCGCTCATGCTGAAATCCTTTTATTTTTTAGTAACGCTCTTAGCGGCTACAAAGCTGCCGTCAGCCTTATCAAAGGTAATTTCAACCGTATCTCCCTTGTTCATAAGAAGAACCTCCATACAGTCATTAACCCTGATATAATAGTACGTTCCTTTAACCTGAAGGTAGTAAACAGTGTTGCCGTCGTTTACAGAGGTCTTGATATCCGTAATCTCGCCTGTAACCTTGTTCTCTGTATCCTGTGCAGGCTGCTCTGCGGAGTCGCCGCTGTCATCCTTGCTGTCCGCGTTATCATCAGCAGCCTTGCCATCTGCGTTTTCATCAACCTTATAGTCGTCTGCGTTCGCGCTTTCGTCAACCTTATTTTTATCCTTAAGCGCGTCAATATAATTTTCAATAGCAGCGTTAAGCGCCTTTGCGTCGCTCTTTGCAACGTCAAGCAGGCCTGTGCCTACTATAGTTTTATCGTCAAGGTTAACAAGCGCATAGCCCTTAACCGTATAGCTGTCGCCGAAAAGGGACATAAAGTAAGTCGGCTGTCCCTCAATGTCAAGCAGAATCGGGAAGGTTGCGTTGTAGCCGTAGTTCTGAACTGCGTCCATTGCAGATTCCATAGCGGAAACCTCTGTTGCGCCGCCGTTCTTATAATATCTTGTTTCCTTAGTTCTCTGGTTGCAGAGTATGAAGCCGAAGTTTGAGGTATCGCTTTCAGCGGAGGTAACGCCTGTGTAAACCCATACGTCGTCGTCAAGCGCAATGTTTCCGCAGCCGTCTGAAACAACGCTTACGTCCTTCTGGAAGAAGATTGAATTCCAGAAGCCGTTTGAAAGCTTTCCGTAGTAATTGTACTGCTCTGTCACAAGATTTTCGCTGTAAACAACGTCAATCCAGTTGAGCTTATTGTCGCTTCTGACGGTTTCAATATCATAATACTGGCTCTTGCCGTCAAGCGCGTCTGTTATAATAACGCCCTTAACATCGCGTCCGCCGAAGAGGCCGATAGTTTTATCAAGCACGGGAGTAATCCAGTAAGGATGTCCCGAATCGTCAATTTCAAAATTGGAGGCGTCCATAATCTCCGTCGGATACTGGAAGCGCAGATGCCTTGCAAGCTTTTCGTTGAAGAGCTCGCTCGGTGAATACTTAATGCCTGCGCCGAACTTATCAACGCAGTTTATAACCTGAACCTTCTGGCTTACAAGGTCAATAAGCATATATGCGGGCAGTCCGTTTTTAGTGTTTGAGAACCAACGGAAAACGTCAGCATAATTAAGATATGCAACACGAACGGGAGAGCCCTTGTAATTAATCTGAGTTGATTCCTGGGATACAACGTACTGGCTCTTGTATTCATCAAGCTGGCCGAGCTGCTGGTCGGCAAGAACCTTTGCCGTTGCAGAATCAAGCCTCGGAACCTCGTCATAATTGATTGTTTCAAAATCCTTGGTGAAATCGCTGTTTGACACTGTCATAAGCTGGCTGTAGCTTCTTGCCCTGAAAAGCGTTGCGCCGCAAAGCCAACCGATAAGCATTACAACAAGAAGAACAGCAACAATAATAATCGGAATTTTGCTCTTGCTCTTAACATATTCAACGCGTTCAACCTTTTTCCTTGCGCCGATTACAACCGAAAATGCCGCCATAAAAATTACTATTACAGCGATAATATACATATAAAAATCAGTCGTTTTCGGGTTGATTGCAGGGAACATTCCGTAGTACAGAGCGCAGCTTGCAACAATTGTAATAATTATACTGATGAAAATTTTCATACCAAGCCTCGGAGGCGCAACAACAACCTCAACCTCGTCCTTGCTCGGCCATTTGAATTTGCTTTTGAAATTGTTGATAACCTCATCAGCGTCGTAATCCCTGTCGGGCATTTTATTACTCATAGCTTTTTCTCCTAAATATAATGATATATTAATTATACAATATTATTATCTCTAAATCAATAATAAAAATAAGGCGGTCAAGCCGCCTTATTCAATGCTTATTAATTCTTACGCCGGGGTAACTCCCTTTGTTTCCTTCATATAATCAGCTGAGCACGGGAACTTCTGCCAATACTTGATAGTAAGGCTTGCGCTCTTATCCTTGATAATAGCGATGTTAACGTGAGTTACAGCGATATATGCCATCTCTGTGTATTCAGCCTCAACGATTTCCTTGGTCTTGGTGTCAATCTTAACAACGCCTGTGCCGCCCTTGTAGGTAACCTTGATGTTATCCTTATAGTCGCCCTGAGCGAAGGATACAACGCTGATGCTTGAAACTGTAGGACCGATGTCGCCGAGAGTTGAGAAGAAATGACCCTGTGCGTCCTTGCCGCGTGATGACATTTCAGTGAGCTTCGGCTGCATTGTAAGAGTGATTGTGCCGTCGCCGTTATCAACAACGTTAGCAGCAATAAGGTCGTCGCCAGTGAGATAACACTGGTGGAAATCCTGGCCGTCCTCAGTCTTATCAAGGTCAGGGTTTCTGTTCTCTGCCGGAGGAAGAGCGTTTATGTTCTTTGAGAATAAGCCGCCCATAATACCGGGAACGAGCTTGTTGATTGTTGCGTTATCTTTTCCGTCAATAAGGATTGACTCGAGCTCAAGGTTGTCCTCGCCGAGCATCTTATAGAAAGTCTCTGTTCCGTTCTCAGTCTTGTAAGAAGCGGTAAGAGTCTTTGTATATTCATAAGCTTCCTTGTAGTAAGCAGCAACAGAGTTAAGGTCCTTGAATTCAACTCCGCCGTATGTACCGGGAGTTAATTCCTCGATTTCAGGCTTATCTTCAGCAACGCCGCCTTCAGCAGCTTCTCCCTCGCCGCCCTGTGCAGTTGCAGCAGTACCGCCGTTCTTCCAGTCGCCTGACTTAACCTCGTTGATTGCCTTGATTGTTCCGTTTGTTACATAGTTGATTTTTGCACAGCCTGCAAGCGATGCAACAAATGCAGCAACAAGTGCTAAACATAATACAGCTTTTAAAACCTTTTTCATTTTTGGGATTCCCCTTTCAATATAAATATGCTTTCTATGTTCTCCGAAAACTCATTAAAGAAAACATTACATATTAAATTTATTATAATTTAACAAAAAAGTCAATAGTAAATCGTAAATATTTTATAAAAGATTTGTTTTTTGTCTTGATTTTTTACACTTTTAGGTGTATTAATAATGGTATAATTCCAATATATGGAGGTAAAAATCTATGAGATGTAAAAACTGCGGAAGCGAAAATAACGACAATTTATATATCTGCCAGAACTGCGGCTCTCCGCTTTATGACGATGAGCCTTCAGGCTCGGACGGAGGAACAACCAACTTTTTCACTCCTCCCGTAAAGAATCAGGCAAACAGCTATGATGATTTTATTGACAATTTCAACAATCAGCAGCGCCGGCCGAGAGAGACGGTGAGAAACGTTCCCCCGGTACCTGATAATTCAGGCAAGGTAAAAAGGCTGCCTGACGACGATGAGGACAGCAAGGATAAAAAGCAGATTGCTATCATAATAATTCTCGCAATCGTTCTTATTGCAATCGTAACGGGAATAATTGTTGCCGTTGCTCACGCAAAGAAGGGTAAGGAGGTTTCAACAGCTCCGTCAGTTTCAGCTTCCGAAACGCTGACAACTGCTTCAACAACTGCTCCTACCACCTCTTCAACAACAGCAAGCACAACCGAAAAAACAACCTCAACAACTACAACAACCACTACAACCACTACAACCACTACCACTACTACCGCTGCTGAAACCTACACTATCACCACAGGCACCAACAACCTCGGCAGCGTTGACGGCGGCGGTGAATACAAAAAGGGCGAAACAGCGACGCTTCTTGCTATCCCCGACGATAACACCAAGTTCGTAGGCTGGTATAAAAACGGAACCTTCTTCAGCAGCAAGGAGCGCATTGATGTAAAGGTAAACGGCAACGCTTACTATGAGGCGCGTTTTGAAGAAATCACCCCGTCAGGCGAATCCGACAACGGTTAATTAAAGATATGAGCGATAACACAAGAGCCCTCAGGGCACAGGAGCTTTTCAGACAGGGTTATAACTGCTCTCAGGCGGTTGCAATGGCGTTTGCAGACCTTATTGATATGGACGAAAAAGCAGTCGCAAGGCTGACGAGCGGCTTCGGCGGCGGAGTCGGCAGGATGAGAGAGGTCTGCGGAAGCGTTCTCGGTATGGCGTTTGTTATGAGCGCGCTTTACGGCTATGACAGCACGGACGATATGGCTGCGAAAACGAGAATTTATTCCGAAATTCAGCTACTTGCAAATAAATTCAAGGAGGAAAACGGCTCGATAGTATGCCGCGAGCTCCTCGGCTTATCTCCGATGAGCGCACCCTCTCCCGTTCCCGAAAAGCGCACGCAGGAGTTTTATAAAAAGCGTCCCTGCGCTGAGCTTGTATATATTTCGGCAAAAAATCTTGAAGAGTATATAAACACCCATTAATAAAAATGTGAGGTATGAATTATGAAATATGCATTATTTACAGGCGCCGCAGGCGGTCTTGCAGGCGCATGCGTTGAGCAGCTCAGCAAGGACAGCGACTGGACTATTTTCGCCGCTGACATCTCAGAGGACGGCCTCAATGCCCTAAGAGACAGAACTAACGAAAGAGTTATCCCCGTTGTTCTTGACATAACAAGCGTTGAAAGCTGCGAGGCTGCCGCTGAATTTATCAAGGAGAAGGCAGGCAAGCTCGACGTTGTTGTTAACGCCGCAGGCATTCACACAATGGCTTCGCTTGTTGAAGGCAATATCGTTGACACGCTTGATAAAATGATTAATATCAACGTTCTCGGTATGGCAAGAGTTAACAAGGCTGTGTTCCCGCTTATCAAAGAGGCAGGCGGAAGAATCATCAATTTCTCGTCCGAATGCGGTTGGGAAAAGCCTCAGCCCTTCAACACGCCTTACGCAATAACAAAGTACGCCGTTGAAGCATATACAATCGGTTTAAGAAGAGAGCTCAATTTCCTTGATATAGACGTTGTAAAGATTCAGCCGGGCTCCTTCAAAACGGGTATGCACAACCAGGCAACTGCAGGATACGAAAAAATTCTTCATTCAACCGAATACTACAAGCCCGTTCTCACCGTTCTCAAGCCTTTAATGAGCACGGCAATGGCTCATCCGAATGATAAGAAATATCTTGTTCACACGGTTATGAAGGCAATTTATTCAAACAGCCCGAAAACAAATTACAAGTGCAAGAACACCTGGTATCTTGAAGCCATCAATCCGATTCCCGATAAGGTAATCGATTTCGGCTATAAGCACGTAGTAAATATCGGCTACAAGCTGATGCAGAAAATGGGCAAGGTAGACTGAACAGACTCTTGATAAAAGGCATAACCACGCCGAATATTTAAGGTATAATACTCTGTAGGGGACGGCGTCCCGACGTCCCGCGTGCGTAGCACCATATAAATAATACAATTAAAAGCGGCAAGAACGTCGAGTTCTTGCCGCTTTTGCAATACAGGTAACGATTCTGTGTCTTACGGCAAGAAGCAACAGAATTTTGAAGAATTAAGAGGTAAAATCGGGTTGATGAACGGGTGAATTACGTTTGTCAACCCTAAATCTTTTATTAAATGTATTTTTTTTGTCGTTTTTTTGTACATTTTTGCATTAAGTATTGATATAATGAGGTAAATAGTATACTAATATATAAAGAGTTGGAGTTGGTAGAATGAAGAAAAAAATAAAAAACAAAATACCATTAAGTAAATATTGGCAAAGCTTAAATATAAGTATTAAAGTGTTTTTTATTATTTCATTTGTTTTGTTTGTTGCGGAAATGATTTGTGCTGAGTTATTTTCAAAGACATTCTCAATGGCGATATCTTCATTTTCATATGATCTACATTTTTATTTTATTTATTGTTTGGCATTCCCTTTATTATTCCTCGTTTTGTATTTTTTGTTGCTATTTAAAAGACTAATTAATAAGAAATCAATTACCGTGATATATGTTTTATTATTTACTTATCCATGGTTTCTATATATTGTAGCGTTGGCCTTATTAGACTTTATAATTAATCTTAGCGGAGGGTTTGGATAATATGAAAAAAACTATGATAATATTAGTTATAGTATTGTTGTTATCTTTGATATATTCTCTTTTGAATACAACCAGTTATTCATTTGTAAAAGCACGAGCAGTTAATTATCTTTGTGATAAATATGATGCTGATAAAGATGAATTTGAATTGGTTGATTACAAACCTTCAAGTTTTTATATCGGCAGTTCAGGAGAATGGGTACAGCATTTGGCGTTCAGCGATTTTTCATTTGAATTCAAGTACAAAACCAAAAACTTTTTTGTTAACAGATATAAAGGTAAATTCTATGACGATTATCAGATAGATGATATTGAAAAATGGTGTACTGAGTGGTTAAAAGAGAATGTTGATGAAAAAATAATAGGTGTTTCTCTAAAAAGTAATAATATTGGGTTTTACCAAAAAAACACAAAAACAAATAATAAATATATTTTAAGTAAAAAAGATGCGGAAGACTTTGTTATTAACTGTTATTCAAAAGAATACCCTAATTGCATTTTTTACTATGACGAAAAGATAGATGAAAAAGATTATCAAGAAGAAAGAGATTACATTAAAAATACAATCAATAAGAAGCTAAATTCTCATATGGAATTTCAAGTAAAAATAATAAATCGTCAATACTTAACCCGCACGGTAATGAAACCAAAAACGGAGAATGATTCTTGGGATTGGTATATTGAGTATTCTTCTTGGTATAAATAGGATTAATGACAATTATAAAAAGCAATATTTCACTGTATGACATAATTTAACTAAAGATAAAACAATGAGGGAAACCTATGAAAAAAATTATTAGTTCATTACTTACGATAACATTGCTGGTATCTGTTTTGTTAATTGATGACTTTTGTACATATGCAAGTAATAATGATAATTATATTAATTCATCGTATTATACCGGAACATATGCTTCATCATCTCCAATGGAATTCACAATTAATACTGTTAACATGGAAAGCGGTACGTTTTCGGGACATGTTGTAATTGATGACCCTTTAACTTCGGTTGATAAAAACATCACTGGGTCAATTACTTTTAATTCAAATAGTATAACTTGTAGTTTTTCCTTTGACCTCTATTGGATATATAGTGCTGCCTTTAACCTTACCATTAATACCTTCACTGGTGTTGTAACTGGAACGGGAGGAGGCGGTTTGTTGCTTGCAGGTGATGTAAACTTAACAGGAACAATACACACATATTATAATCAATTACTATCTTATAGCGAGAATGATATGAAAATGTGTATGGATTTATCTAATGCTATATATGATAAAAGCGAAAACAAATTAGATAGTTCTTTAAACAGATATGAGAATTTAGAATACTGCTACCAAGACACAAAACGATTTAATAATGATAGTAATCCAAATAATGTTATGTTTTCATTGTTAAAAAGGACTTCTAATGATAGTAATAAAATAGATATTATTGTTGTGATTAGAGGCACTTATAATGAGGAGTGGCAAGGCAATGTCAATATTGCAGATTTGTCCGAAGTTATGGGAACAAACTATAATTCTGTTGTTAACAGGCATTACAATTTCAATCTTGCTAAGGAATCTATAAAGGATAAGATTATTGAAGCATATACAGATATAGAAAATGATTACAATGAAATCAATTTAATAGTTACAGGTCACAGTCGTGGTGCTGCAGTTGCAAATCTTTATGCTAAAGACGCTACTGATGTTAAAAACAGACTTACAGTTGGTGAAGATGTTGAAAAAATCCCGCAATTTGATAACGTTACTGCCTATACTTTTGCTTGTCCGAATGTTGCAAGAATATGACAGAGGAC
>CAMOWP010000035.1 GCA_946628455.1 uncultured Clostridia bacterium
GTCGGACTATATGGTTGAAAGGCTGATTGACGAGGATTTGCTCCTTGAGCTTGATTACGGCAATATCCCGAACTTTGAAAAGTACATCCGAGATGACTGCAGGAACTTATTCTTTGACCCTGAGCAGAAATACTCTGTTTGCTACACAACCTGCACAACGGCTTTGATTTATAACAAAAAGCTTGTTAAGGAAAAGCCGGATTCGTGGAAGGTGCTATGGGACGAGCAGTATAAAAACAAGGTGCTGATGTTCAACAACTCAAGAGACGCGTTTGCAATCGCTCAGTTTGTTCTCGGGCAGGACTTGAACAGCACCAACGAGCAGGACTGGGTTGACGCCGCGGAGCTTCTTGCAAAGCAGAAGGACGCTACAAATCCCGTTTACGTTATGGACGAGGTGTTTAACCTGATGGAATCGGGCGAATACGCGTTTGCGACCTACTATGCGGGCGACTACGAGCTTATGGTTGAAAACAATGAGGACCTTGATTACTGCTTCCCGAAGGAGGGCGTGAACGATTTCTACGACGCGCTTTGCATTCCGAATTGCGCTCAGAATAAAAAGGGCGCGGAGGCGTTCATTAACTTTATGATGGAGCCCGAGGTTTCCTTTGAAAACGAGGAATTCATTTACTACGCCTCGTCAAATAAAACTGTTCACGAAAACGAGGAATCATCACTTTACGAAAGCGAGGCTGTTTATCCGAGCGAAAAGCCTAAATCGCAGGAATTCAAAAACCTTCCGCAGAATATTCTTGAGCTTGAAAACTCGCTGTGGAGCCAGATTAAGAGCGGTCAACTAAGCGCAGATAGCAAGAAGCAGGAAAAGCAAATTTATATAATTTCCGCTGTTATAGCGGTTGCTGTTGTCATTATACTGATAATCAGCTTTATAAAGAAAAAAAGAAAAGAAAAGGAACAGGACTTAAGCAAACTCTATGGACTCAAAAATTAAATGCGCCGTATTTGATTTGGACGGCACGCTGATTAACACATTAACTGATTTAATCAACTCCTGCGAGTATGTTATGAAAAAGCATAATTTTTCACGAAGCTGGAGTGAGGATAATTACAAAAAATTTGTAGGAAACGGAAACAGAAAGCTTGTTGAAAGAGCTTTTGACCACACGCTCAGCGAGGAGGAGCTTGATATATGCTTCAATGAATTTATGGAGCATTACAACAAGCATTTCCTTGATAACACCCTCCCCTATGACGGCATCAGAGAGCAGCTGGATATTCTTAAGAGCAAGGGAATTAAAATTGCTGTTGTTACAAATAAGGTTGAAGCTGCAGCAGTTTACATTCTTGAATATTTTTTCGGCAAAGGTATGTTTGACGTAATAATCGGGCAGAGAGACGGTTTGCCTGCCAAGCCCGAGCCTGACGGCGTTTTCCTCGCTCTTGAGGAAATGGGCTGTTCCGCTGAGGAGGCAATTTATTTCGGCGACAGCAACGTGGATATGAGAACTGCTAAAAATGCAAAAATTGAAGCAGTTGCCGTTACCTGGGGCTTCAGAAGCTTTGAGGAGCTGTTTGCCGAGAACCCCGAAATAATTATTGACGACCCGAAATATATCGAAAAGCTGTTTTAAAAATAAGAGCACTGAACAATCAGTGCTCTTATTTTTATCAGTCTTTAATTTCAATTGCCTTGATTCGTTTATTAAGCTCGGATTTAACAGTGCTTTTTTCAAGCTTTTTTACGAGCTTTTTTGCCTGCTTAACAGCTTTCTTGGTTCTTTTCTTCTCAGCCTTTTTAACAGCCTTTGTTGCGTCCTCCTCCCTGAGCATAAGCTTATCGGTAAACTTAATCATCTGCTCAGTCCAGATTTTATACGCGCTGTCTGTAAGGTGGCAGTAATTATCGCTTGCATACTCATATTTAAGGTGCCCCTTCTTATTGAGCATTTTAGAGGATACGTCAATAAAGTACAAATCCTTGTGCTCCTTGCAGTATTCCTCCATAAGCTCGTTGAGTCTTGCAATGTTTTTGCTGTTAAGGCATTTTCCCTGGTGAGATGCAGTAACGCCCGTTGTGCTTTCAATAAAGATAATAACATCAGGGTTAACCTTTCTTATTCCGCGGATATATTCCCTGTAATCCTCAAAGACTCTGTCGCCGTTATAGAAGAAATCATTCGTGCCCATATTGATAAAGACCTTATCAACGCCCGCTGCTTTAATGGCGTTTTTAGCCTTCATCGGCTTTCCGTTATATCTTACCATCCATTTTGCTCTTGCGTGCTTATCGTTATAAAATGAATAACAGCCGCGCACAAGCATAGTAGGTTTTCCGAGGAAATTTTTGCCCTGCCTGTCGAAATAATAATTCTGACCGAGGCCGACGGAATTGCCGACAAACGCGGCAGTTTTATAGTATCTGTTGCGCTTCTTTTCGGAAATCTCACGCTTTGCAGATTCAGATGCTGTAGTATTTGCGTTGTCCTTAGCAAACGCAGTAGCCCCTGCGCTCATAACAGATAGCAAAACGCAGAGACTTATAATAACAGCAATTATCCTTTTCATACTCAAACTCCCCTTCACCTTAATAATAAACCGAGAAGATATTAATTGTCAATAACAAAAGCGATTATTTTTCCATCTTATCGTAAAGAGAAATTATATCCTCAAGGTGAGAATAATTCTCCGCCTGAATGATAAGCTTTTGCGCGTCAAGGAAAGGCTTTGCCGCACGGTAATAAACAGAGTTGCTTTCCGTCGCCTGCTTAATTTCATTATCAATTCTTTTACGTTCACGCTGAAGCTTATCTATAGTTGATTTAAGCATCTGAACCTGTGCTGAGTCCTTGTTCTCTTTTGCTTTTTTCATACTTTTAAGCGCATTGTGAAGCTCGAGCTCGTTTTCATCCTCGCGCCTGAAAAGCGAATCAAAAACTGAGCTGTCAAATTCAACAATGCCGTTGGGAAAATATTTATCAATCGCTTTTTTAGCTGCTTTAACATTGGAAACCTGCGCAAGCGCTTCCCTTCTTCTCTCCTTTTCAAGCTCAGTGCTTTTGGGCATTGCCTTTGCCTGCGCTTTGGTAATTGTTGACGCAGAGATAAAGCCGTCAAGCCCCGCTGCAACAATGCTGTTGGCGTTTTCAAGCTGAAGCCTTCCGTAATCGGTTCCGTACTTTGTAAGCTCCTTGTTGACAAGCTGAGCGATTTCGATTTTCTCGTTTTCTTCAAGCTGCTGCTTTTTGCGCTTCTTGTCCTTATCCCTCTTTGAAATATCATTGAGCGGCTTATCGCAGTATTCTTTTGCTTCCTTGATTATCTCAACAGTTTCAACAAGCGCCTCATCGCTCATAACGTTATTTCCGTAGTCCTCAAAAAGCGCGCGGATTTTAAGAACTCTTACCATCGCCTTTTGCCTTGTTTCGGAAAGGTCATAGAAGAAATACGGTATTACGTTCATTGCAGCGCCGACAACTGACGCAAGCACAAGCACGCTGCTTATGCTTATAAAATACGATTTATCATAAAGGACGTCGTAAACGTTTGAGCCGTCATAGCCGAGTGAAACGGCAACGCTCTGATTAAGCCCTGAGCGCTCGTAAAGCATAGGCAAAACGAAGCCAGTTGCAAGAGTTATAACCTCGCCTATTAAACCGACAGCGGCAAACATACCGTCTATTCTCTCGCCTGTAACATACTGCTGATAATCCCTTATATCGGCGTTAACGCTCGGAGTTAACAGATGGCCCAGCGACGTAATAAACTGATTTACAAAGGTGCAGACAAGAAGCAGCCATATAATGTTTTTTGAGCCCGTCATTCTGACAATTGGCAGCATAAGAAGGATGAAGAAAATGTTCAGTATATTTGTAAAAATAAGTATTTTCTTTTTGCCGTATTTTCTGATGAAAAACGGAGCCACAAGATTCGGCCAGAAGGAGGCGTTGCCTGCAATTGCTACTATAATTGAATACTGCGCCGCAGTTGCCGCGTGCTGATAGTTATAAAGCCAGCCGAGAATACCGTTAAAGGAATTTTCAAGAAAGCCAAGCCAGCCTGCAAGGGAGATTATCCAGAAATACTTGTTTCTTGCAATGGCGCGAAAGGCGTCGGAAAATTTCATACTGATAACGTGAGTTTTCGCCTGGACAATTTTCTCCTCTGTGTTAACATAAACCAGAACGGAAATTGCAAAGCCTGCAAGCAGCATCGGCGGAAACAGAACGCGGTATATTTTCAGGTTATAAAGCGTGTCGTCTCCCGTTATCAGCTTTGCGACAAGCGGAAGAAAAATGTTTGCAATTGAAGGAGAAAAATTTTCAACAACGCTTCTTACCGAAAGAACGTCGGAACGCTCAATGCTGTTTGGTGAAAGCACGTTGATAAGGCTGTCATAGGAATCGTTATAAAACTTGAAGAAGAACTGAAAGCCGATGTTAAAGGCAAGAACAACGGCGCATTTCCAGAACAGGCTCATATTCTCATAAGGAATCCATATAAAGCCTGCGCCGAGAATAACTGTGGGAATACCCATTGAGATAAGATACGGTCTGTACTTACCCTTCATTGAGCGTGTATTATCAATCATCTTCGCCCTCAGCGCTGTAAGCGGAAAGCCTGAAAGCACACTGAGAATGTAGATAACATAAAGCGCCGACGGGTCGATGCCGATTGTGTTGCCGATAAGCGTGTTGCCTACAACAATCATCATCTGATTAATGCAGTAAACAATAAACTTTACGCCAATTCCGCCGACTGACAGCGAGGCGATTTCCTTAAATGTCATATATCTTCCCTTCGGGGGTACGTTCCAGTACTTTCTGAAATCGCCAAGCACGGAATAAATTTTAGCTTTCATCGTTTTCTCCTTAAAACACAAATGTATTTACCGATTTCGGAGTAATCTCTGCTTTGAGAACATCCTTATATTCCTCAAGGCTTCTGCTTTCATCCGTAACGGCAAAAAGAGCCTTTCGGGGTAAAGTAATATTTTTTCCTTTTTCGGTATCGTTAATTACAATAAGCGTTGTTTTATTTTCAGACTTAAATGCAAGGAGCATAAGCTCGCTGTCGTCGCAGCTTGCCTCAATTCTTTTTGCCCCGTACGGGATATACCTTGAAAAGTTTCCCGTAACATAATAGCGTTTTGTCATTTCATATGTCATGTCATCGGTATTGATGTAAATAAGCCCGTCGCAGAAATCGACCTCCGATACAGCTATCCAGTGCTGCCACGAGGTAACGTTGAGAACGCTGATGTCCTCAAACATAACCCGAGCCATTACAAGGGCAGATTTCATTGAGCTGTCTCTTCCGCCCTGCATATGGCACCACTCGCTCATTTTAATCGGAAATTCGGGATAATTTTTATCCAGATATTTTCTGAAACGCTTTAAATAAGCAATTCTGTTATTGATAAACGGAAGCGGAAAATGAAGAAAGTATGAATGAACGTCTACCCCGTCAAGCCTGCTTCTTGTTTCGGGATATCGCAAAAGCTCTCTTGTATACGATTTATTGAGCCACCTTATATCACCAGATTCAACTCCTGAAAGTTTAACATCGCACAGTGCAGGGCGTTTTTCAATTTCAATTGCAAAAAGCCGCATAAGCTTCCCAGCCTGACGCGGTGAATAATGGCAGCCTTCCTGACCGCCCGTCCATATCCAGAACGGCTCGTTAATGGGTGAAAGATATTTAACGGGAACGCCGTCACTGATAAAATGCTCGGTAATATCAAGGCAGTATTTAACAAATTCAGAATAATTCTTTTCCCTGAGATTTGTTCTGAAGGCGCTTCTTTTATCAAGGTGTGATTTATGGTTTACGGTCAGCCGCTCAGGCGGAGAATTAACAAAAAGGATTATCTCCTCAGCACCGTCCCTGACAGCCTGCTTCATCATATACACTGCGTTTTTATCCTTAGAAAAATCGTACTTCCCTTTTGCAGTTTCAAAGCATTCGCATCTTCTCAGAGGATTATCGATGTTTCCCTTTCCTGAATCCTTGGAACCTGCTCCGATATTGAATCTGTACGTTCTGAGTGCAATGCCGTTTTCTCTGCTGAATAACAGCTTTGAAATTTCGTCACGGCAAGCCCAGCCGCCGACAAGCTGCGCCCACCAAGCACCGCTTGCGCCGAAGCCTTCAAAGCGCTGATATTCTTTTTTGTAATTGATATAAAGCTTCATATTAAAACTCCTGATTCAAGAACAAAAGCGTCATTTACATTATAGCTTATTTGTTAAACCGTGTCAACGCAGCGCAGCTACCGTAATACATACAAAACCCCTGCATTGCAGGGGTTTTAAAATTAAAGAATATCTTTGTTTGAAATTATGAAGGTTATTCTCTCTTCAAATGAAGGGCCGCCGTGCTCCTTTCCAATTCCGCCATGGTCAGTTGTTATGAGAATGAGCCAGTCCTCAGTATCGTATGAATCTCTGCTCTCAATTGCATCAATTATATCCATTCCTGCTGCGTCAGCATTTCTGAAACCGCTTTTGTAATTTACATTGTTAAGAGTAAAGCCTGAAGCGTGGCCTGCGTGGTCGGTGTACTCAATTGTTGAGAAAATGAAATCGGTGCAGTCCTTCTGCTTTAAATCATTAATAATATTGCTCTTTGTTCCGTCATCGTTTTTAGCGTCAAGGAATACAGAATTAATTTTGTTATCCTCAATATATTTTTTCTCATTGATATAAGTAGAATTCTTATTTACAAAATGACCGTTCCACGAAACATAAAACGCGCTCGAATTAATTGTTTTATCTTCAACTAAAGAGATAAGCAGAGTTTTCGGCTCAACCTCCTTAGGAACGCCGTTTTCATTAATCTTATGCTCGTCGCAAAGCTTGCCTGTAAGCATTGAGCACCAGCCGGGAGCGGTTGAGGTATCCTGGATATTCTTTGCAGGATAATTAACGCCGCCTGCATAAGTGAAAATTGCGTGGCCGCCGCCGTCAAGAAGATGGTTAACAGCGCTACGCTTTGAGGTTTCAAGCAGCCTGAAATTATCAACTCTGCAGCCGTCGTAACCGATAACAATTGCTTTCTTAACTGTTTTGCCCTCTGGAAGAGGCGAAGAAAAATGCTTGCTGATAAGGTTGTAAACCTCGGTCTGCGGGAGAGCGGTCTCCCATGTGTTTTCCATAAAGGAAAGAGAATTGATTGACGTTTCAAAATCCTCTTCCTTAACGTCATAATCGCTGTCAACAAGATATTTGCTTGGCGGAGAGGTCAGCGTTTTATAAGTTACGGTTCCTCCGATAGTTCCGCCGAGAACGAAAAGTATAAATATAAGCCCTAATATTTTTGCAGATTTTTTCATATTATCTCCTCTTATATATTATTAAAGGTTAACGTGCGGGTCAATATCGTCAGGGATACCGTCATGGTCTGAATCGGTATATCCGACATGGGTATCAATTACCTCGCCGATTCTCATTCCGCGCGCAATCTTAACCTGCTCAACGTGCTCATTAATCATTTCTTTAACATTGAACGAATCCTTGATATTCTTAAGCTCAAGCACGGGAAGAGACTGGTCGCTGCTGTTAACCGTTACAGTACCAACGCCGAATATACGTTGTCCGAGAGAACGCTTAAGTGAAATATCGCGGACTCTGTAAAGCTGAATCTCCTCATTTTTAACGCTGAGAAAACCCGTTATAAGAAAAAGTCTGTCGTTAGAAAGCTTATACTGAGTAAACGATAGCGGTAAGCCGAAATGGCGCTTGCGGTCCTCCCAGATAAATTTGATGTTTAAATTCTTATCTTTTGCCATATTTATCTCCCCTTGTTTATATATTCTTCTTTTTCATTTTAAGGCATTAGCGAAAATTAGTCAAGTCTACCTTTGAAAGCGGCTGCAAATGATAGTTACTATAAAATAGTTGCTTCTATTATTGAGCCGACTAAAAAAGATAGATTACCGTTTTAATTGAGAAAAGTTATTAGATTAGCTTGGAATAGAGTTTAAACATTTTTATTTCGTGACCATATTTATGACTACGTGGTGAGAGACGGAAAAAAACCGTATGTATCACGACCGAACGCTGTTGAAACAGATATTAAACAAAGCGAGGCGTCGAGCCTCGCTTTATTTGGGACTTTCTACGCAACAACGAAACAGTCCACCGGACTGTTTCTCCCGCTTCTCGCCGACAAAGTCGGTGACAAGCGGTGTTTTGTTTCAAGTCCACGTCACGAGCACCAAAAGAAAAATACCAAGTATCCAAATGGATACTTGGTGTTTTTGGTGCGAGAGACGGGACTTGAACCCGTACGAGTCGCCCCACACGCCCCTCAAACGTGCGCGTCTGCCGATTCCGCCACTCTCGCGTCAACAGTAGGAATTATATCAAATCAGAGTATAATTGTCAACACTTTTTTAAAACTTTTTTGAAAATTAATCAGTATTTAATCTGTTATTCTTAAAACAATAGTATCTGTTAACAAGCGTAACGTAGCCGAGCGCCTTCATATCGCTATACGAAAAAGCGAACTTTCCTCTGTTCTGTTTACCCGTTGCGGCAAAGCGAACGCACTGCTGCATATAAGAATCAAGCTCCTTAAGGCTTTTATCCGTATTGATTATCGGGAAATACCAGCGGCTCCAGGTTATTTCGTTAACAACGTCATTTGAAAACAGCTTCTTGTTGAAATACCTTATATATGCAGCGGCGGCTCTTTCAGGGGCTGCCGATTTTTTAATTCTCCAGCGGTTAAGCGCCCGAGCCTTTCTTCTCATTTTCTTTTTGAGCTTGCTTTTTGAAATATCGGAAATATCAATTACACCGTTTTCATAGCTGAAGCCGAGGAAGCTCCATTTTTCAAGAGGCCTTGTAATGCTGACCTTGCTATCGTTAACAGTCAGCCTTCTTGATTTTAGAAAGCTTTTTATATATTCAATATAGCTATTCAGCTCCGTCTCTGTTTCGGCAAAAACGATAATATCGTCAGAATACCTTGCATACATGGCATCAATACTTTCAAAATGCTTATCAAGCGCGCTGACATAAAGATTTGCCAGAAATCCAGAAATCGGCGAGCCTGCGATTATGCCCTTTTTAATCTCCGCCAATTCTCCGTCAACTATTGCATACGGACTAGAAAGCATAGCCTCAATAACAGAGTAAAGCTTCATATCCTCGCAGAGAAGCTCCTTCAATTCGGGAAGAAGAAGCGAGCAGTCAACAGAATTGAAATAATCAGAAATATCAAGCTTATATGAAAAGAGCTTTGAAGGTTTATTGCTTACAAGCTTTTTTATTGCATTTTTAACGCCTTTGTTTTGCCTGAAGGAATAAAGATTATCGCTGAAAATATAATCGTATTTGAGCAGCTGAAACGCAAGCATTTTCTGAATATAGTTTTCCTCCTCGGGAAAGGTGAAAACAATCCGCTTTTTATCGGAAAAGCTTTTATTTATCATCACAGCGCGGGGATGGGAAAAAGCTCCGCCGAACAAAAGCTTTTCGGCAGAGTTAACATATTCTTTTTCTGCTATGAACTTTTCAAGTTTTTCCTGCTCAGCCTTCGTCATATGGCCGCCGCTTATCTTATATTCAAGAAAGCTCTGCCACTGCGAATGAACAAGAAGCGTATCAAGTATCTCCATAATAAAAAATCACAGAGTCGGGAACGATTTAAAATCGCATTTATGCGATACAGGTCTGCACGCAGAGCGACTGCCTGCAAAGTCCGTTTGCTCTGCGCTTTAACCCACACAGGCGCCTTGCGGCATCCCGACTCTGTTTTAAACTAATTATTAAGCATTTTATAATCTCTTTCAGCCCGAGAAAGAAGCCACTCCCTGCGGTTGCATTCAGGGTTGCCCGAAACCTCATTGATAAGGCTTTCAAGCTCCTCTTTAATCTGAGCTCCGCTAAAGCCTGTTTTTACAAGGTCGTTTCCGTTAATTACAAGGTCGCTTATTCTGTAAGGCTCGCCGCTGTTTATAATATCAATTGCAGTCATTCTTATATATTTTAACTCTTCAATTTCGGGCTCTGAAAGCTCAAGGTTATGAGTTAACATATCGGAAATTTTAACATCGATGTAATCGAGGATAAGCTCGCCGCCAATTATCCTCATCCATTTTTTAATATTGCTTCGCCTGCGCGAAATATGAAGGTCGTGTATCTCAACAAGCCTGACAACCTTTTCCTTAAGCTCGTTGCTCGTTTTAAACCTGTTCATTATATCACGCGCGTATTTTGCGCCAACCTCGGGGTGGCCGTAAAAATGGTCAACTCCCCTTTCGTCTGTTGTACGGCAATCAGGCTTGCCGATATCGTGAAACAAAAGCGCAAGGCGGATGTAATCCTTTTTCGGCGAAACACAAACGGATTTTACACTGTGAGTGTAAATGTCATAGATATGCCAGCGGCTGTTCTGCGGAAAATCAAAGGTTGGTTTGAGCTCCGGAATAATCACAGCTAAAATATCTCTGTATTCAAGCAGCACCCTCTCGGCATAATCGCCGAGCAGGAGCTTTTTAAGCTCGGTAAAAAGGCGCTCGTAAGCAATATTTAAAAGAAGGTTTTTGCATTTGAAAATCGCTTTTTTTGTATGCTTTTCAATTTCAAAGCCAAGCACTGCAGAAAAGCGCAGCGCTCTCATTATCCTGAGCCCGTCCTCTTTAAACCTCAGCTCAGGGTTGCCGACTGCGCGGATAAGCTCGTTTTCAATATCCTCTCTGCCGCAGAATAAATCAACAACGCCTTCATCCTCATTAAAAGCAAGGGCGTTTATTGTAAAATCGCGGCGCGATAAATCCTCGCTTAAATCCGTTACAAACGTTACCTCGCTCGGGTGGCGGTTATCAAGGTAGCTGCCGTCCGTTCTGAAGGTTGTAATTTCAAAGCTTTCGCCGTTTAAAACAGCGGTAACAGTTCCGTGCTTAAGCCCCGTTTCAAAATACTTTATTCCGTTTTCGCTAAGAACGCGCTCAGTTTCATCGGGCTTAGCGGATGTTGTTATATCAATATCCGTTACAGTGCGTCCGATAATCATATCCCTGACGCAGCCGCCTACAGCATAAGCTTTGTATCCACTTTCGGAAAGCAGCCTGATTATTCTGTTTGCGCTTTCATTCAATATCTTCATCAAAATATAGCTTAATCCTGTTTTTCTTATTATAGTTTTCAAGCTCGCTCAGAGCCTGAATTCTTTCCTCATCAGTAAAGGCAGGCTTTTCCTCGGGATAATCCCACTCTGTAAAAAGCGCTTTTCGCGTGCAGCGCATTTTGCCGTCGTCAAGCACCCAGGGGTAAACGTAAATCTTCCTTTTATTCTTGACATAGTACAGCTTGCCGCTTCTGCCGTCAGAGACATTTTTGAAATAAATCAGACCCTTTGCTTCCTTCATAAGGATTCTGACCTTATGCTCCTCAGGCATTTTATTAAACTGAAGCTTGTTGATAAACGGAAAGATAAAGAGCCCGAGAAGGATAACCGCAACGGCAATTACCGCAATAACAGCTCCTGTCATTCCTCAACCTCCAGAGTTATAATTTCAAAAGGTCTGTATTCAAGAACGTCAGTTTCCCTGATAACCTCCTCAAGCATATTGAGGATTCTGACAGGCTTTTTGAGAATGATATATCCCCTGTTGCCGTACTGCTCAGAAAGGCGGATAACCTTCATTTTACCGTTTTCGCTGAACTTTGCAGCCTGAAGGAAAAGCGGCTCAAAGGTCGGAAGGCTCCACTCATCGTCCGATTTAATCAGCGGGTTGTTATACTGAAGCGCAATGTTGTTAATTCCCGCGTTTATCGCGTCGCTCTTATGAGGCATAATCATATAGCAGAAATTATGCTCTCCGAGGTCTGACACAACGTCGGGGCGTACCGTTGCACGCAAAAGCGAGAGGCTCATAGAGCTGTTCTCAAAGCCAACGCCGTACTTACAGTCGTTAATAAGCGCAATTCCGCCGAAAGCCTCGGCAACGGAGCACCACTTATGATGACACGTTTCAAAGCGCGCCTGCTGCCATGAGGTGTTGCGGTGAGTTTCTCTTTCGATATATCCCGCTGAGGTATCGCACAGCGCTTTTCTTGTTAACACGTTACAGTCAAAAACTGCCTTTGCAAGCTTGTGATTCTCCTGCCAGTTGACAATATTCTCAACCTCAATCCCCCTGCTCTGCCTGAACAGCCTTATAATCATAGTCCATTCGGATTTAGCAGTTTTCAGCTTGCATTTAAACGAAGCGCACTCGCCGTCAAGCTCATAAAGCGCAAGCGGCTCTTCAACGTCTATATGAATTTCCTGCTGCTTGTAGTTTGAAAGAATATCCCACGCGTCGTAGTTACCGGGCCTATCGTCATAAATTTTCAGCTTGTTAAAATCGCCCGCTGTCCACTCACGGTTAAGCTCAAGGTCATAGAGCGAATTGATTGAGCCGTCCTCATTAAACGAGACGGCGTAAAACGGAGTAAGCGCGTCTATGCCCTGAATTCTTATCCAGCTTGTTTTGCCCTTGACTGCTCTGAGCGCTTTTGAGCTCATAGGAGCAATGTTCGGTATAAGCCAGTTACCCTTTTTGCCGAGACGCGTTGAGGTGCCGCTCTTATTCTTTACGAAAGTGAGCGCGTCACGCCTGATGTTAAGTGAATTGAAATACTTTGAGCCCTTGCCGATATATTCGTCAAGCGCACTGTCAAGCTCCTTATAATCCTTCATCGCGTCCTCATAAACCGGATGAATATGAGAGCCCGGGAGGATATCGTGGAACTGATTTACGAGAAGCTTTTTATAGAGCCTTCTGAACATATCGGGCTGCTTATCGTTTCTCATAACGGAAAGAATTTCAGCGTTTCTCAGCTTCCATTCAAGCGCCCTGTTATATTTTTTAAGGTTTGCCTTTGTTGTGAAGGTGCCACGGTGCATTTCAAGGTAAAGCTCACCGTCCCAGGTTTCAAGCTTATCGTTATTTTTAAGATTTTTTTCAAGGAATTCAGCGCCGCCCATATGCTTTGTGTTAGGCATTGCGGAAACCTTGTCAAAACGGTGCATAAGCTCAATCATATCCTCGGTGCAGCCTGATCCGCCGTCACCGTAGCCGAACATATTCATAGTCTGTCCGCCGAGGTCCTTGTCAATATACGCTTCCCAGTTTGCTTGAATCTGTGAAGGGTAATTCCAGGTTATAAAGTGAGTGGGCGGAACGCAGGCAAGCACCTCGGTTCCGTCGATACCGCGCCAGATAAAATTATTATGCGGGAAGCGGTTTGTATCATTCCAGGTTGACATTTTATTTGAAACAAAATAATCAACGCCGCAGCCCTTGAGAATCTGAGGCATAATCCAGCTGTTTCCGAAAACGTCGGGCAGCCACGCGTTATTTACTCTTATGCCGAACATTCTCTCATACGCCTGCTGACCGTAGAGGCACTGACGGATGAGGCTTTCGGCGTTAGGAATATTGCAATCAGGCTCAACATACATTGCGCCGACCGGCTCGAACTGACCGCTTTTAACCTTTTCCTTAAGCTCCTCAAACACCTCGGGATAATACTTTTCAAGCGTTTCATAAACATAAGGCTGAGTGTGAGTAAACTTAAAATCGGGGTATCTGTCCATAAGCCTGAGCTGAATCAGAATTGTTCTCAGGTTTTTCTGAACGGAGTGTATTCTCCTCCAGTAATAGGCAATGTCAAGATGAGAGTGAGCTACAAGCGCAACGTCTCCCGAGCCCTTATATGTATCATTTGCGTATATTACGTCATCTATGTATTTTTTTGCTTCGTCAAGCCCCGTAAGCTCCTCGCCGTAAAAATCAATAAGATTCATTGCGTTATTGAGCTCACGCTTTAAGAATTCGCGGTAATCCTCGTTAAAGCTTTCGCCGTCCATAATATCAAGCAAAAGCTCAAAATCCCACACTAAATCCTGCACCTTATGGTTAACAGTTGTGATATAAGCACCCTCAAAAATCTGCCTGCAGCCGCGGACAGAAAGTGATTCGGGATTTCTTTCATCATCGGGCTTTGAGCGGTTATAGCCCATAATTTCAAAATGAAGCGTTTCCTTGTCATTTATATAAGGTGAAAGCAGCATTCGCTCTCTGTTCGGGTCAACTCCGCCAATGTATTTTCCGTTAACCTTAACGCACATTTCAGCCGCAGTTTTAAGAGTAAACCAAAGCTCCATTCCCTGCAGCTCCTCTGGAATATCAACATCCGCTTTAATAAAAGCCGTTCCGTCAGGAGTAAAATACATATCGCCTTTTTTCAGCGCTCTGTAATCCTCGGAATAATATTCAAACTCCATTTCGGACACCTGGCGGGCATCA
>CAMOWP010000036.1 GCA_946628455.1 uncultured Clostridia bacterium
CAAGAATATTGAGGAGCTTGTTATGGGCGATTTAAAGCGCACCTTCAAGCCCGAATTCCTCAACCGTCTTGATGAGATTATCGTTTTCAGCCAGCTTGAGAAGGACGATATAAGAGAAATTGCAAGGCGTATGCTTCGCACTCTTGAAAAAAGGCTTTCCGAGCTTGAAATCGGTATCGAATTCACTGACGCCGCAATTGACGAGCTTGCAAACGCAGGCTTTGATAAAACCTACGGCGCAAGACCGCTGAGACGTGAAATTCAGTCAAAGATTGAGGACAGACTCTCCGAGCTTATCCTCGAGGAGAAAATCAAAGCAGGAGATACCTGCACGGTTGATTTTGCAGACGGAGCTTTCACATTTACCCCAAAGGCTGCCGAAAAAGCAGCATAATAAAATACGGCGCGGATTTAACGTCTGCGCCGTTATTTTTTTGCGCCTGCAATAAAAATGCCATAAAAATTTTTAAACTCCTTGACAACGAGCCTAATAAGTATTAAAATTTTATAGGCAACTTTTGAATATTTAAAAGGAGATGTTACTATGAACGAGTACATTGAAAAGGTCATAAAGACCGTCGAGGCGAGAAACCCCGAGAAGCCTGAATTTATTCAGACTGTCAAAGAGGTTTTCGGCTCTCTTGAAAAGGTTATTGACGAAAATCCCGAGTATGTTGAGGCTGACATTCTCGGAAGAATGGCTGAGCCTGAGAGATTCATCACCTTCCGCGTTGCATGGGTTGACGACGAGGGTAAAACTCAGGTTAACAGAGGCTTCAGAGTTCAGTTTAACTCTGCAATCGGTCCCTTCAAGGGTGGTCTCCGTTTCCACCCCTCAGTAAACAGCTCAATTATTTTCTTCCTCGGCTTTGAGCAGACCTTTAAAAACTCCCTTACAGGTCTTCCTATGGGCGGCGGCAAGGGCGGCTCTGACTTTGACCCGAGAGGCAGAAGCAACGGCGAAATTATGCGTTTCTGCCAGGCGTTTATGACAGAGCTTTATCGCCATATCGGTCCGAACATTGACGTTCCTGCAGGCGATATCGGCGTTGGCGGAAGAGAAATCGGTTATCTCTTCGGCCAGTACAAGAGAATCAGAGATTCTTATGATAACGGCGTTCTTACAGGCAAGGGTCTTGAATACGGCGGCTCTCTTATCCGTCCTGAGGCTACAGGCTACGGCGCTGTTTACTATACTCTCGAGGTATTAAAGCACGAAAACGACACTATCAAGGGCAAGACCGTTGCTGTTTCAGGCTTCGGTAACGTTGCATGGGGCGTTTGTAAGAAGCTCGCTGAGCTCGGAGCAAAGGCTGTAACGATTTCAGGTCCTGACGGATATGTTTACGACCCTGACGGAATCATCACAGATGAAAAGATTAACTATCTTCTTGAAATGAGAGCTTCAGGCAGAGACAAGGCTCAGGATTACGCTGACAAGTTCGGCTGCGAATTCCACGCAGGCGAAAAGCCGTGGGGCGTTAAGGTTGACATCGCAATGCCTTGCGCAACTCAGAACGAGGTTACTCTTGACGAGGCTAAGAAGATTCTTGCAAACGGCACAAAGTATTATATCGAGGTTGCAAATATGCCTACAACAGAGGAAGCAACAGAGCTCTTTATGAATACTGACGGCGTTATCATTGCTCCTTCAAAGGCAGTTAACGCAGGCGGCGTTTGCGTATCAGGCCTTGAAATGAGCCAGAACAGCCAGCGCCTTGCTTGGACTGCAGAAGAGGTTGACGAGAGACTTCACAACGCTATGATTAACATTCATAAGCAGTCTGTTGAAGCAGCTGAAAGATATGACCTCGGCTATGACCTCGTTGCAGGCGCTAACATCGCAGGCTTCGAAAAGGTTGCAAGAGCAATGCTCCAGCAGGGTATCTATTAATACCGTTAAAACAATTAAAACGCTACAGTTTTGCTGTAGCGTTTTTTATTATGCCTCGTTGAAATATTTTAAAAGATATTCAACCACCGCGCCGAACATCGGGTGGTTGTGGCTTTCGTTGCCTTCCCAGGTTTCCCAGAGAGTCGTCGCGCCGTGAGCCATCATATTGTAAAAGGTGTTTTTCTTTTTGCTTGTCAGCAGCTTTTTTGCAAGCTCTGCGCGCCCGCTGTCGCAAAGCACTGCTATAATCAGATACGTTCCGAAAATGCCGCTGTCAAACTCGCCGAGAGAGTCATATTTTTTAACTAATGCGTCAAGCGTTCTCTCATCGCCGAGCCCGATATCAAGCGCGTATGCGTCCGCCGCTTCCGTGCTTTCGCAGAAGCAGCCCGTTTTTTCATCATAGAAATTTTCAAGAAAAGCTTCTGTTACTGTATTCTTTTTTTCAGCTAAAGCTGAATAATCCTTGCCGAGTATCTGCGAAATTTCAATAACGCAGCTGAGTGCCTTGATATAAAAATATGTGTTGACGAACTCGCAGGGGATAAGATTCTTGTTTTGCGGGGAGCACCAGTCTCCGAGGCACCAGCCGCCGTCCTCCTCGCGGACAACAAGCCCGTTTTCGCTGTGCTTATCCATATAGTCAAGGTAGGCGAGCATATTCGGGTAATAGCTTTCAAGCGTTTCTTTGTCTTTGTAGTGCTTATAGAAATTATACGGAACAAAAACTATTGCGCCGCCCCAGCCTCCGGGGCCGCCGCCTCCGCCGTAAAACGGAGCAGTGTGCTGAACGTGACCGTTTTTAATATCCTGAGAGTCGGCAATATCGCGCATCCATTTTCTGTAAAAGCCCTCTGCCTCAAAGCAGTCCATAACGGCGTTTGAGGTGAGCTGGCCGTCTCCCGTGTAGCCGAGCCTTTCGCGGTGCGGGCAGTCCGACGGAATGGAGCAGTGGCTGTTGCTTAGCTGAGTTCTGATAAAGCTGTCGAATATCCACTGAAGAACGCTCTCGCCGGATTTAAAAACCGCCTTCTGCTTTAAATCGGTGTGAACAACGCAGAATTCCTTAACCTCGGCGTTTCCGAGAAGGTCAAAGTATCTGCAGGCGTGCCAGGTAAAATGCTGGTGTGCGCAAGGCGCTTTGCCGTCGTGAATGTATTCCTCGCGCTGAATTCTGCTGTTGCCGCCCGTTGATGAAAAATCAAGAGCGCCGTCAGAGTCAAGAGTTTCGGAAAATCGCAGAGTTATTACCTCGTCGGGCTCTGAACTGTATAAGTCAACAACAGGGAAGCCCGAAACGTTTTCGCCGAGGTCATATATAGCATAGTCGCCCTTTTTGAAAATAAGCCGAGGCGTTATTTTTCTTATGATTTTATCCTCCGGGCAGTCCTGCCTGCTGAAAACGGAGGCGGGCGCGTCTGAGGGAGCTGCAAATTTTAAATTCGTTTTATCCCAAACCGTGTTGCCGAAATCGTAGCCTCCGAGCCTTAAATCCTGCTTTTCGCCGAAATAGATATTCTGCCGCGTTATGAAGGACTTTTTCCAGTAAACCGAGGAGTCGCTTTCAGCTACCGTCTCTCGGTTTTGAGTAACGCAAAAGCACAGCGACAGCCTGCCGTAAGGCTTAACACCCTCGTTGCGGCTTTCGTACTGGCAGAACCAGCCCCCGCCTATGTGGAAAACAAGCGAGTTTTCGCCCTCTTTAAGATACGGAGTAATATTGAATTCCTCAAAGAGAATTCTGTAGGTCATCGTATCGTAAATAGGGTAATTCATATTCGCCGTATCAAGCGGGAGGTAATTTGTCCAGGCGGGCGCATAAAGGCGGTCTGTTATGCTTTTTCCGTTTAAATAAATTTCGCCAAAGCCGAGCGCGGTCACTCTCAGCAAGGTGTTCTTTACCTCGCTTAAAGTAAAATCTCTGCGCGCGATTACCGCCTCTGTTTCGTTTTCAAAGCTCAGCCACCGGGCGTTACCGAAAACAGCTTCTTTTGTGTATTCATTATCTCTGTTTTTCATAATGATAACCTTTTCGTATTATGATAATCAGCAGCAGCCCGAGGACCGCCGCTGATAAAAAGCTCGTTGCTAAATTTTAATAATGTCGTTAAAAACAACCGTCATTTTTTTGCTTATCGGCATATCCATATGAAGCGAGCCGAAATACCAGTGATTATATTTTACGCTCTTCATAAGCTCGCCGAGGTAGGTGTTAAGCGGCGAAAAATGCATCTCCTGATTTGTGTGCATTCTTATGAAATCCTTTGCAATTGCGGGCGCCTCGTAGGTCAGAACATAGTTAACCTCAAAGCCTGCCTCCTTAAGATTTCTTGCACCGTTAATCAGCTCCTCCGACGAGGGCATTTCCTCCTTGAAATAGGTGCCGCTCTCCCGTCTCATTTCAGCGTCGTCGCTCTCGCCTCCGCCCATAACGAAAAAGGTTTTTCTTTCAAAGGTGAAAATCTCGCCTCTCATAAGGTGAAAGATGTTTGAAGCGATTTTATGAGCGTTGCCGCCCTTGTATCTGTAAGGCGGATAAGCGCCGAGCATATCAAAATTCTCGTGAACGCCGTCAAGAAAGCATATTGTGTATTTTTTCTTTTCAAGCTGTTTGAGCGCTTTTTTCTCCTTTGCACTCCCGTCCCAGAGGAAGCCGAAATCTCCGCAGATAATCAGCGTGTCGTCCTCAGTCAGCTTTTTTAGCCTCGGGTCCCTGAAAAAATCAAGGTCGCCGTGCACGTCTCCCGTAATATATATCATATTTAAAATCCTATCTTGTATTATTAATTTTACTGTGGTAATATAATAATAACTTTTAAATCGGCAGGTGTCAAGTATATGAAAAAACTGACGTCATTTTTTATGGCTTTTATTATATTGGTTGTATCCTTCTCAGCACTCCCGCAGAGCGCGCTCGCTAAGGATAAGAATAACGACGAGGGTATTTACGTTGTTTCAAGCGAGGTTTATGCTGACGCTTATATGCTCATCAATCTTGATGACGACAGCTATCCCGTTATCGCCCAGAAGAATAAGGATAAGAAAAAATATCCCGCGTCGCTGACTAAAATTGCAACGGCAATGGTAATTATAAACAACGTTAAAAATCTTCAGGAAAAGGCAACGGTTTCAAAAAACGCGCTTGACGTTCTTGCAAATACCTACGCTCAGGTTGCAGGGCTTGAGGAAGGGGAGAGCATAACAATTGAACAGCTTCTTTCGCTGATTATGGTGCACTCCGCGTGCGACGCGTGTACCGTTGCAGCTGAATACGTTGCGGGAAGCATTCCCGAATTCGTAAAGCTTATGAATAACTGGGCAAAGTCGATAGGCTGTACGGGAACGAATTTCGTGAATTGCGACGGTCTCCACGACGATAATCATTACACAACCGCTTCGGATATGGCGCTTATGACGCTTGAGGCGCTTAAAAACGATACCTTCGTTAAAACCTGCACGCAGACAAGCGTTGAATTCCACGATACAAAGTTTATCCACACAAACTTTATGCTCGACCCTCAGCACCTCAGCTATTACTATGAGTGGGCAAGCGGAATCAAAACAGGCTCAACCTCGCAGGCGGGCTACTGCGTTATCACAAAGGCTTCAAAGGACGGCTACAACTATCTTGCAATCGTTATGGATTCGCCTATAAAAAAGATTGACGGAATTGAAACAAAATGCTCTTTTATCGACGCGGCAACGCTTTTTGACTGGGCGTTTGATTCGCTTAAATATTCCGTTGTTGTTAAAGGTAACGACATCGTTTATGAAATCCCCGTGCTTGACGGAAAGGACGCTGACTCTGTTCAGCTCGGCAGCACTCAGGATATAACAGCGCTTGTTCCCGCGTCGCTTGACGCGTCAGCCGTTATGATTAAGCCGATTGACCCGCCCGAGGAGCTTAACGCGCCGATTGTCAAGGGCGATAAAATCTGCGAGGCTGATATAATCTATGCCGACAAGGTTGTTGCAACGGTTGACCTTTGCGCAATGCAGACCGTTGAGCTTTCAACCTTCCTGACCATCGTTAACGCAGTTAAATCATTTTTAAGCAATAAAATTGTTCTTGCAGCAGTTCTTATCGCAATCGTTCTGCTTATAATTTATATTGCCGTTTTTGCTTCAAAGCTCAGGAAGGCAAAAAAGCGCTCGGCTGAAAAGCGCCGCCGCAGAGAGCAGTATGACGAGCAGGTAAACCGCGAATACCAGAGAAAGCACGGCAAGCGAGACGATTACCTGCCTCCTCCGAAAAGATAAAACAAAAAGCAACGGATAGAATTCCGTTGCTTTTTATTTATATGCTTATGAATCCTCGTTAATATCTAAGTATATAAAGCTGTCCGTTTTTTCGTCATAGCGGTAAAGCCTTGATATTTCATATGTTGAAAACAGCTTTTCCTTAACGCTGTAAGTAAGCGTTACAAGAGTGCTTTCGCTGTCTTTTTCGTATTCCATAGAGCGCGGAGCAGGCGCATCCGATAAGTTATTATATTCGGTTCTGAACTTTTCTTCCGACAGCTCGTCGGCGCTGTAATCGTTTAAAACGTTGTTGTTTTCAAGAGCAAAAGCCGTATATTCTTCGCCCTTATGAAAATCGCCGATTTGGCATACGTCGAGGAGCTTAATTCCGTATCTGTATTCAGTTCTGATTTTGCTTTCGGTAATTTCACCGTTTAATACCTTTTTCTCAAGCGCAAGGTAGTATTCGCTTATTTCCTCTTTCGCATTATCAGCGTTTTTAACTGCGAAAAACGCAAACGCGCAGTTAAGCAATAAGCAACCCGCAATAGTAACGGCAGTCAGTGACAACAGCGCGTTCTTTATTTTTAAGTCGCGTTTTGTGTTTTCAAGCCTTAAAGTTTTTTGAATGTATCTTAACCCGAAGGAAATCGCAATAATAAAAACAAGAACACATACGGCGCACAGAATAAAATCAAGCATATTCATTTTCTGAAACAGCAAACGGTAAGTTTTTACGCCCTCGGCATAATAATTCGCGTTATAATGCTTTTTTGCCGTAAGCGTTTTTATAAAATCCGACAGCATATACGGAGCCGTTAAAAAGCTGAAGGCTGCCGTAATGCTCCCTGCAATAAGCAGATTCCTTCGTTTCCTTTTCAGCCCCGTAAAATAACCCAGGCACGAAATAATTATGCAAAGGCTGACGAAGGGAAAGAGGAAAAGCGGCGATAAATCCGTATAAAGCTTTTCGTTTGAATATAAAAGCGTTCTGCCAAGCGGTAAGAGCACGTTTATATAAAAGCCGCTTAATAGCGCAGAAATTGTAAGCGCAAGCAAAGCGATTGGCAAAACGCCGCTTTTTCTTTTTACGCTGTCAAGCTGCTCGCCGACAAGGTCAGGGTCGCCCATCTGCTCCTCGCTTTTTGCAAGCGCAACGTCGCTGTCGTAACCGATTTCCTGCCGGAATTTTTCCTTTTCGTCAAGGTGGTCAAAAAGCTCGTTTTCAATTTCAAGCCGTCTTTTTCTGTCGCCGATATGCGACAGTACCTTCTCAATGTATTTCATATTATTTATTGCTTTACGGGCTTGGTTGAATAACCCTTGCCCCATTTGTATGTACTGCCGTCGGTTGTTGTTGCTGTAACAATTCCGTCACTGAATTTAAAGCTGTTGCACTTTTTAAGCGCAAGGTACGGAGTAAATACCTTATCATCTTCCTTTTCAAGAGTGGGGAAGCCGCAGCCTTCGTGCCCGTTGCCGACTGCGTTTTGTGAGTTGTCGCCTGAAATATACAGGCTTCCGTTTTTAAGTATATACGCAAGCGTGTTGTTGAAGCATTTAACAAACGCAACGTTTTCCTCAATAACGCTTGGGTTGTAATACGGCTCGTCTGCTATTTCTCCTGCCTGACCGCACCTGCTCTGACCCCAGAAAAAAAGCCTGCCGTCATTATCTGTTGCCGCAGCAAAGGTATCTGTCAGCGAAAAGGATGTAACGTTTTCCAAAAGCTTATGTGCGTCCTCTGCCTTAACACTTGTGTAATACTGCATAATAGGATATTTAACGTCTCCGTCTCCGTAGGACTCTTCAACATAGCCTAAAATGCCGCTTTTTTCATAGTCGGTGTCAACGGCTCCGTCAGTTCCGAAGGCGTAAAGCTCGCCGTTATTTTTAAGGTACATAACAACCGAGTTGTATACCTGAACCTGTGAAACGTCCTGAGCGATTTTTATTTCCTTATCGGTGTAAAAATTCTCATCGCAGTAAACCGCTTCGCCGTTACCCTTAAAATACAAATCGTTGTTTTTTATGTAGTATTCAGCGTCCGCACCCTTTGCTTTTGTAAAATCTTCACGGACTATTTCAACGCTTTCGCCTGCATTCTTTATCTTCTGTTTAGCTTCAAAGTCCTCTTCAATGTAATTGTAAATATCGTCGTCAATCTTTTTGTATTCTTTGTAAGCTTCAGGCGAAAAGTATTCTTTTATTTCATATATGTCAAGCCGCTTGTATGAGCGTACCTTCGCTTTATCGGGCGTAAATTCAACCTTTGCAGTTGCATAGCAGCTCGCCCGTTCAGGACTTAGCTGAATGTCATACATCATATCGGCAAAATCAATTTTGTAAATGTCGTATTCTTCATTGTAGTATACACCGAGCGTTTTAAGAAAATAGTTCTTATACCGTGTGTTTTGGTGTTCACTGCAATATTCTTTCAGCGCAGCTTCAAGCAGACTGTATTGCTCATCGGTTAGTGTGGTTTCCGCTCCCTCAAACGCTATCTCCGAAGAATCTGACAAAACAAAATCTCTTTTTACTTCATCGTAGTAAAATTCAAGATACTGTCCCTGTCCGTATCTCAAACGCAGTGTAATGCTTGCGCTGTTATAATCAAGCATAACTGAATAAGGAACGGGCGCAGCGCTTACGCTTGTAATATTTTCAAGCCCGTTCAGGGAATTTATATCATACTCTTTATAACTGAAAGAAAACGGGTTTTGAATACTTATACCGAATTCAATTGCTTTATCCGTTTCAAAGTATTCTGATGACGATGAAGAATGATAAATGAATTTGTAATCAGTGCTTTCACAAAGCTTTTTCCAGACCTTATTAGCGTTTTTGCCGCCAAACTCCCTGTAACATTCAAGGAACTTTTCGTCCGCTTCTTCAAGCTCTGCTGTCGCCTCGCTTTTTATGCTGTTTTCAGCGGCTTTTATTTCAACGAAAAGAAATGCGTTAAATGCAACGCAAAGCGTAATAAGAGCTATACAGAATACGCAAAGCACATTTTTTATTTTCATATCCGCCTTTGTGTTAGTTAGCCTTCTTATGCGGATAATGTATCTTAAACCGAAAAAGAAAACGCAGGCGCTTACCAAAATGCTGATGCTTAAAAATATAAGGTCAGTTCTGCTGACGCTGTTAAGCGCTACTTTCTCAAAATAATAATCATCAGTAAAAAAACGGCAGATATATTTTTTCATATCAGGCAGGCTGTCTGTTAAAGCGGACAGTAAGTGGGGCGACAGAATTATCATAGATTCTGAGCATAATACGCCCGAAATGAAATTCAAAAGCCTTTTGTTTTTCAGCCCGATTATTACGTTTACAGCGCCGAAGATTACAACCGCCGCGGATATAATTGAAGCGTAAAGGGACGATATTTCAAGCCACACGTCAAATATATCGAAAAAAACGGTAAAGAAATAAACACCGTCAAATTCAAGCCCTTCGACCATAATATAAAAGCCTGAATGAAGCAGGATTATATTGAGCACCGCAAGTACGGGGAATAAAACCCTGCGCCTTTTTACCACGCTGTCAAGCTGCTCGCCGACAAGGTCAGGGTCGCCCATCTGCTCCTCGCTTTTTTCAAGCGCGGAGTCGGAATCATAGCCGATTTTCTGCCAGAATTTTTCCTTTTCGTCAAGGTGGTCAAAAAGCTCGTTTTCAATTTCAGCCTTGCGCTGTCTGCCGCTTATATGGCTCAGCACTCTTTCAATGTAACTATGCATTCTGAAGCCCGAGCACCTTTCCCACTGCTGATGAATAAGCCTGCCATTCCTCCTTCTTTTCTTTAAGAACAGCCTTGCCCTTGCGGGTGATATGGTAATACTTACGCTTTTTTGTTTCCATATCAACCCAGTAGGAATCAAGGTATCCGTTCTCTTCAAGCGAGTGAAGAATGGGGTAGAGCGTGCCCTCTTTAAGCGAGAAAACGTTTTCACTCCTCTTTTCAAGCTCCTTAACTATTTTGTAGCCGTACATATCCTCGCTTTCAATTACGGAAAGAACGAGCGTTGCCGTTGAGCCTTTCATAAGCTCTTTGTTAATTTTCATATTAATTCCCATAGCCTTTCTGCCCACAAATAAATAATATTAATAAACCTCACATTATACTAACCTTGTAGGGCAGACAAGGCGTATAATGGGAATTCTGCCATCGCTCGTTGTCGCTTAGCGACAAACTGAGCGGGCAATATAATCGGGGATAGTGTGATTCTTCACACTATTCCTCCTAAGTATTTCGTTGTACATAGTATTACTATGTACTAATTATACCAAGGCGGTTTTGATTTGTCAAGCGTTAATCGGCGCCGAAATTACGCATAAAACAAGGCGCCCCGAGGGCGCCCTGTCTCACTTGAACAGATAATAGATATAATATCTTATTCTTGAATAGATGTTTGAACTGTTTTTATTTGTTTTGCCTTTTGTTGTCGGTTGCTTAGTTGTGCTTTGGCGTGACGTTGTCTGCTTTGTTGTTGTCTGCTTTGTTGTAGTTGGTTTTGTTGAGGGCTGCGCTGCAGCAGGTTTAGTTGACGTTTGCGAAGCCGCTTCGTTGTAATTTACAATTGAGTCAACCCCTGCCGTAAGGCTGACATCGACGGAAACCGCTTTGCTACCGCTTGGGGAATACGCGCTGCCGCTTCCGCCGCTGAAAGCCTGTGCCCAGTAAAGCCTGTCGTTATATTCAAAGCAGCCGATTCCGATTGTTGTAAACGCGGAATTGAGAATGTTTGCCCTGTGGCCGCTTGAATTCATCCAGCCGCTCATTACCTGCTCGGGCGAGCGCTGTCCGTATGCTATGTTTTCGCCCGCCGTCCTCGTCCATTCAAATGCAGTAAAACACTGTTCTCCGTTCGGCCTTGTATGCGAAAAGCTGACCGCCGTTTCAGCCGCACGGAGCATAGCGCCGTCCGTCAGCGCTTTCGTCATTGTAACGGGCTTTAAGCCGTAGCTCTGCCGCTCCTTATTTACAATCGTTAAAACCTCGCTTGCGTAGGTGTAATTAAAATTACCCAAAACGGTTTTATAGCTTGATGCAAAGGCGTTCGCCCCTGCAAAAAGCATACACGCCGCAATCACTAAGCTTAGCAAAGCTGAAATTCTCTTTTTTGTCATTAAACCACTCCTTTTGTTTGGTGAGCTAATTATAACGCCGCGCAGCCGATTATTTCAACGCACAAATTTTGGAAAACGAAAGCGTTTACCCATTAAAATATACGCACAAGAATTTTAATTAATTATTGATTTAACAATAACTGTATGATAAAATATTAACGACTATAAAATTATTGCGAGGTAAAATTTATGAAAAAGCTTAAAGTCGGTATTATCGGCGCAGGCCGTATCGGTCAGGTTCACGCAAAATCAATCACTTATCACATCCCGCAGGCTGAGATAGTTGCAATCTCGGATATCTACGTTGAGGGTGCAAAAAAGGTGGCTGAGGAGCTCGGTATTCCCGCATATTATGAGGATTACCATGAGATTTTAAACAACCCTGAAATCGAGGCTGTTCTCATCTGCTCATCAACCGATACCCACGCTGATATCGCCTGCGAGGCGGCTGAGGCAGGCAAGCACATTTTCTGCGAAAAGCCTGTTGATTTAACGGTTGCAAAGATTAAGAAGGTTATCGCCGCAGTTGAAAAGGCAGGCGTTAAGCTTCATATTGGCTTCAACAGACGTTACGACCATAACTTTGCTCACATCAAGGCACTCGCTGAGGAGGGCAGGCTCGGCAAGCTTCAGACTATTAAAATCACGTCGCGCGACCCTGAGCCTCCCGCAATTGAATACGTTAAGGTTTCAGGCGGTATCTTCCTTGATATGACCGTTCATGATTTTGATATGGCACGTTTCATCGGCGGCGAGGTTGAAGAGGTTTACGCCAACGCAACAGTTATGGTTGACGAGGAAATCGGCAAGGCAGGAGATGTTGACACAGCTCTTGTTGCTCTTAAGTTCAAGAGCGGAGCTATCGGCGTTATTGATAACTGCCGCAAGGCTTGCTACGGCTATGACCAGAGGCTTGAGGTATTCGGCTCAGGCGGCCAGGCTTCTGCTGCAAACGATACTCCTACCAATGTTGCTTACATAAATGAAAACGGCAATGTTACCGACAAGCCGCTTTACTTTTTCCTTGAAAGATATATGCAGTCCTTCACAGACGAGATGACTGAATTTATTGACGCTGTTGTTAACGACAAGGCAACTAAGACTACTGTTGTTGACGGCCTTGAGGCTCTGCGCCTCGGCCTTGCCGCAAAGCTTTCCGTTGCGGAGCACAGACCCGTTAAGCTCAGCGAAATCGAAATGTAATCACTTATATAATTGAGGTGTTATTATGAAAAGAGAACGTTTAACTATGGCGCAGGCTCTCGTTAAGTTCCTTGATAATCAGTATATCGAGGTGGACGGAAAGGAGAGCAAGTTCGTTTCGGGTATGTTCGGAATTTTCGGCCACGGCTGCGTTGTAGGCGTTGGCCAGGCTCTCGAGCAGGGCGGACATAACCTTACCTTCTATCAGGGCAAAAACGAGCAGAATATGGCACTTGCCGCTGTTGCATACGCAAAGCAGATGGACAGAAAAGCGATTATCCCCTGCGTTTCTTCAATCGGCCCCGGCGCTACAAATATGGTAACAGCCTGCGGCTGTGCAACCGCAAACAGAATTCCGCTTCTTGTTCTTCCGGGAGACACCTTCGCGTGCCGTCAGCCCGACCCTGTTCTGCAGCAGGCTGAGTTCTTTGATAATTACGGAAGAACAGTTACTGACGCATTCAAGGGCGTTTGCCATTATTTTGACAGAATCGTCCGCCCCGAGCAGCTTATGACAGCCTGCCTCAACGCAATGCGCGTTCTAACAGACCCTGCGGATACAGGCGCAGTCTGCCTTGCTATGCCTCAGGACGTTGAGGGCGAAGCTTACGATTATCCCGAGCATTTTCTTCAGAAGAGGGTGTGGCACCTTGACCGCAGACCGATAAGCGCCTCCCAGCTTGAAAGAGCGGCGGAGCTTATAAAAGCGTCAAAGAAGCCTATTATCATCTGCGGCGGCGGCGTTCGTTACAGCGAGGCTGAAAAGGAGCTTCTTGCGCTTGCTGAAAAGTGCAATATCCCGATTTCCGAAACTCAGGCGGGCAAGGGTCTGATTGACTGGAAGCACCCGCTCAACCTCGGCGGTATCGGCGTAACGGGCGGCAAGGCTGCCAACGTTATCGGCAGAGACGCTGACCTTATAATCGGAGTAGGAACACGTTTTTCAGATTTCACAACCTCTTCAAAGTGGCTCTTTAAAGAGGACAGAAAGGTGCTCGGAATCAATATCTGCCCGTTTGACGCTTATAAGATGGACGCCGAAGCAATAATCGCTGACGCAAAAGAGGCTGTAAGTGCGCTTTACTCAGCGCTTGACGGATATAAGACCGCGTACACAGATGAGATTGAAAAGGCTAAGACGGAATGGGACGCAATCGTTGACGATTTCTATTCAAAGGAGCTTGAGGGCGGGCTTAATCAGACTCTCGCTCTCGGCATTATCAACGAATTTATGGATGAAAATGATATAGCTCTCGGCTCGGCAGGCTCTCTTCCCGGCGATATGCAGAGGCTTTTCAGGCCGAAAAAGCGCGGCAGCTATCATATGGAATACGGCTATTCAAATATGGGCTACGAGGTTAACGGCGCTCTCGGCGCAAAGCTTGCTCAGCCTGAAAGCGAGGTTTACACCTTCTGCGGAGACGGCTCCTTCCTTATGGGACACAGCGAGCTTTACACTGCGCTGCAGGAGGGTCTCAAAATCAACGTCTGCGTTTTCGATAACCTCGGCTGGGGCTGCATTGAAAACCTTCAGAACAACCAGGGAACAGACACCTTCGGAACTGTTTTCCGCGCAAGAAATCCCGAAACGGGAATGCTTGACGGCGCTGATATGACTGTTGACTTTGCTAAACTTGCAG
>CAMOWP010000037.1 GCA_946628455.1 uncultured Clostridia bacterium
TCGGAAACGGACAGCCGTGGGACCTTGACAGAATCAACGGCGGCGTTCACGTTCTCTCGCCTTATGAGGCTATCGGCGGCGCAGAATGGTACAAGGGTACCGCTAACGCAATTTACCAGAACATTGCTTTCATTGAAAAGTATGACCCCGAATACGTTGTTATCCTTTCGGGCGACCATATTTATAAAATGAATTATGCAAAGATGATTGATTTTCACAAGAAGAACAATGCCGACTGCACAATAGCAGTTCTCGAGGTTCCGTGGGAGGAGGCTTCGCGTTTCGGAATTCTTGCAACAGACGAAAACGACAAGATTTACGAATTTGCCGAGAAGCCTGCCCAGCCTAAGTCAAACAAGGCTTCAATGGGCGTTTACGTTTTCTCCTGGGACAAGCTGAGAAAATACCTTATTGAGGACGAGGCTGACCCGAATTCCTCAAACGATTTCGGCAAAAACATCATTCCTGCAATGCTTGCAGACGGCCAGAGAATGTTCGCATTCCCGTTCAAGGGCTACTGGAAGGACGTTGGAACTATCGATTCACTGTGGGAAGCTAACCTCGATATTATCAACCCGAACGTTGACCTTGATTTGAGCGACAAGACCTGGAAGGTATATTCCCGCAATCCGATGGCTCCTCCGAGCTATATCGGCGAAAAAGCTCTTGTTGAAAATTCGTCAATCGGCGAGGGCTGTGACATTGAGGGTAAAATAGATTATTCGGTTGTATCGCCCGACGTTGAAATCGGCGAGGACGCCGAGGTTAAATATTCGGTTATTATGCCGGGCGCTAAAATCGGCAAGGGTGCAAAGGTTTACTATTCAATTATCGCCGAGGACGCTGTTATTGAGGATGGCGCGCAGGTTGGCGAAATTCCCGAAAACCTTGAAAACCCTGCTGACTGGGGCGTTGCCGTTATCGGCTCGGGAGCTAAGATTAAGACAGGCACTAAAATTGCACCGAAGGATATGATTGCATCGGGAGAGGAGGTATAACTATGAACGGAAAAAAAGTTCTTGGCATGATTTTTGCCAACATTCACGAAGAGGCGCTTGAATCTCTTACAGATATGAGAACAATGGGCTCTGTTCCCTTCTGTTCGCGTTACCGTCTTATTGACTTCCCTCTCTCAAATATGGTTGAAAGCGGGATTACAAAAATCGGCGTTGTAACAAACGCAAACTTTAATTCGCTGATGGACCATGTCGGAACAGGTAAGCCCTGGGATTTATCAAGAAAGACTGACGGTCTTTATCTTCTTCCGCCTTATTCGCTGACCTCAACCACTATGTGGGGAAACAGAATTGACGCAATTTACGGAAATATGGGCTTCCTTGACCAGAGCAATCAGGAATACGTTCTTATGACTGACTGCTACAACGTTATGAACATTGACTATGAGGAGCTTTTCGAGGCTCACGAAAAGAGCGGCGCTGCCATTACGGTTGTAGGCGTTAAGGGAAAGATGCCGAAGAATATGGGCTCACTGCTCGTATTCAACGACGTTGCCGAGGACGGAAAAATCCTTGACGCTGCTGTTGACCCTGCAAGCGACGAGGAGGTATTCTATTCCTGCAACATCATTCTGATTAAAAAGTATCTTCTTCAGACGCTTATTACAACCGCTCATTCAAAGAACGAGGTATCCTTCCAGAGAAGCATACTTATGAACTGCATAAACAGCGGTATGGCTTACGCATATGACGCAAGCGCTAACTTTGTGGGCACCATTGACAGCGTTCAGAGCTATTACGATATCTCAATGTCTCTTCTTGACAGAGAGAATAAAAAGAAGCTCTTCGCTCCCGAAAGGCCAATCTACACCAAGGAGCGCGACGATATGCCTACCCTTTACGGAACAGAGGCTAAGGTTAACAACTCCCTTATCGCAGACGGCTGTGAAATCAAGGGTACGGTTGAAAACTGCGTAATATTCAAGGGCGTTAAGGTTGAGGCTGACGCTGTAGTTAAAAACTCAATTCTTATGCAGGATACAGTTATCGGCGAGGGTACAAAGGTTAACTATATCATTGCGGACAAGAACGTTAATATCAAATCAGGCGTTGAGCTTTCGGGCGCTGCTAACTTCCCCGTCAGCCTCAGCAAGGACACACGCATTTAGCATTTATAATTTATAATTGGGAGAAAAAAGATGAAAGTATTATATGTTGCGTCCGAAGCGCTTCCGTTTATGGCGTCAGGCGGCCTCGGCGACGTTGCAGGCTCGCTTCCCGCAGCGCTGAGAAAGCGCCTTATCGGCTGCCGCGTTGTTATGCCGCTTTACGATTCAATAAAGCAGGAATACAAGGACCAGATGAAATTTATCACCTCAATTTCCGTTCCAGTTTCATGGAGAAGGCAGTATTGCGGAATTTTTGAGGCTAAGTACAACGGAGTAATATATTACTTCCTTGATAATCAATACTATTTCAAGCGTGACGGAATTTACGGCCACTATGACGACGCAGAGCGCTTTGCGTTCTTTTCGAGAGCCGTTCTTGAAATTATTCCTCACCTTGACTGGAAGCCCGACATCATCCACTGTAACGACTGGCAGAGCGCGCTCACTCCGCTTTATTACAGCTGTTATTATGCAACTCAGCCGGGCTTTGAAAACATCAAAACCGTTTTCACTATTCACAACATTCAGTATCAGGGCAAATACGGAAACGAGCTTCTCGGAGACGTTCTCGGAATCGGCGAGGAGAATTTCAACCTCATTCAGTACGACGGACTTGTTAACTTTATGAAGGCAGGTATCGAGTGCGCAAATAAGGTTACAACCGTTTCGCCTACTTACGCTAAGGAAATCCTCGACCCGTGGTTCAGCCACGGCCTTGACCCGATTTTAAATCAGAGAAGCTGGAAGCTCTGCGGTATCTTAAACGGTATCGACACTGACAACTACAACCCTGAAACAGATAAGAACATCGCTGCAAATTATAACGCAGATAACTTTGAGGCAGGCAAGGCTGAAAACAAGAGAGCGCTTCAGGAGCAGATGGGAATGGCTGTTCGCCCCGATGTTCCGCTTATCGGAATTGTTTCCCGTCTCGCAGGCCACAAGGGCTTTGACCTTATGAAGGAGGTGCTCGAAAAGAGCCTCTGGGAGAGAGACGTTCAGTACGTTATACTCGGCTCAGGCGAGTGGCAGTACGAAAGCTTCTTCCGCGAGCTGCATGAAAAGTATCCCGATAAGGTAGGAATCTGCATCGGCTTCGTGCCTGAGCTTGCAAGAAAGATTTACGCAGGCGCAGACCTCTTCCTGATGCCGAGCAAGAGCGAGCCCTGCGGACTTTCACAGATGGTTGCGCTGCGTTATGGCACGATTCCGATAGTTCGCGAAACAGGCGGCCTTAAAGACTCAATTACCGACAGCGGCGACGGTGAGGGCAACGGCTTCACCTTCAAGAGCTACGACGCTTACGATATGCTTGGCGCAATTTACAGAGGCGTTGAGGCATACTCCAACAAGGAGGGCTGGAAAATCCTTGTTAAGCGCGCGCTTGAGTGCGATATGTCATGGGGCAAGAGCGCTAACGAATACATCAAGATGTACAAGGCGCTTCTCAAAGACTGAAGATAAATAAAAAAAGACGGCTTCGGGATTTCCCTTAGCCGTCTTTTTTCTTTGCATTGTGTTTATGAGCCGACAACCTGGCCGATTATAAGTAAAATGTTGACTACAAGTCCAATAATAAAGAAAGTTCTGATTTTCTTTGCGTGTGAATTAGCTGAAACGCTGTCATTCATTGCAATTGCTTCCTTCATCTTGTTATAATGACCGATTGACAGTGCGCCCCATATAATTCCGAGCAAAAAGCCGAGAATAACCATAACAAGATAACCTGAAGCGTTAGGCATAGGTCCTGCAGGGACACCGTTCTGCGGCATACCAAACTGCTGCTGTGCTGTAAACGGGTCTGACTGCGCGCCGTAGGGCTGTTGCTGTGGTGCGCCGTACTGGGGCTGCTGAGGTGCAGCGTACTGAGGCTGCTGAGGTGCGCCATACTGAGGCTGCTGGGGTGCAGCGTACTGAGGCTGCTGGGGTGCAGCGTACTGAGGCTGCTGAGGTGCGCCATACTGAGGCTGCTCGGGTGCAGCGTACTGAGGCTGCTCGGGTGCAGCGTACTGAGGCTGCTCGGGTGCAGCGTACTGAGGCTGCGGTTCGGGAGCGTTCATTTCTTCAGCCTTTTCAACGGGATTTCCGCAATAAGGGCATACACGTGCTTCCTCGGGAATGTCCGCTCCGCAAGTTCTACAAAGTGCCATAATCATTTCTCCTTTTTATTTATTACTGATTTCTCAATCAGCTTATTTACTCTTTTTTTCGTTTGAAACCCGAATTAAATTCATTTCAAAATCCTGCTTGCTCTTTCTTCTGAGGCTCTCAAGAGTCAGCCCTGAGAAAAGGGACTGTATTGAAGCGAGCGCAACGAAGCCGCAGACGATGAGGGTGGGGAACTTTGCAACAAGCCCCGTTTTAAAATAATCAACGAGAACAGGAATGAAGAAGCCCAACGCGAGGAGAAAGAGAGCTACCGCAATTAAGCTGAAAAACGCAAGCGGCTTATAGTCGCGGAAAAGACGGAAGATTGTTCTTATCACCTTAAAGCCGTCGGAATATGTGTTGAGCTTTGACTCGCTTCCCTCGGGTCTGTCTCTGTAATCTATAACAACGTTTTCAACGAGCATATTTTTATCAATCGCGTGGATTGACATTTCCGTTTCAATTTCAAAGCCCTTTGAAAGCACGGGATACGTTTTAACGAATTCGTAGCTGAAGGCTCTGTAGCCTGTCATAATATCGTTGATATTGCTTTTGAAAATAAGATTTATGCTCTTTTTAACAAGGCTGTTTCCAAAATTGTGAAACGGCCTTTTATTCTCCTCATAATAGGTTGAGGAAAGCCTGTCGCCAACCACCATATCGGCGCCTCGCAAAAGCACCCTGTCAGCCATTTCGCGCGCGTATTCGGCGGGATAAGTGTCGTCGCCGTCAGCCATAATATAGCAAAGCGCGTCAATCTCCCTGAACATACGGCGGATAACGTTTCCCTTGCCCTGCTTATATTCCTTTCTGACTACTGCGCCTGCCTTTTCGGCAATCTCTGCCGTCCCGTCAGTTGAGTTGTTATCGTAAACGTAAACAACAGCCTCGGGGAGCGCCTGCCTGAAATCGCTGACAACCTTTTCAATTGTTTTAGCCTCGTTATAGCAAGGCACAAGAACTGCTATTTTATCCATTTTTATTCTCCACAGTGAAAGGTTTTTCATTTTTGCTGAAAATTGTAAATATAACGAACGGAAGCGCGCATACCATTGGCACGGTGTAACGCATATACGCAACGGGGCCCGCAAAGCTTATAAGATAATTGAAATATGCCGCAGACGCCGCAAGAAGCGCGTTCCTTCTTTTTTTCATTAATCCGTAAAGGATAAGCAGCACATATATCCAGGTATACGTTGCCATTTCAAGTAAGGCGCCGCTGAGCGGATTTTTCATAAGCAGCTCAAGCGCGTAATCAACAAGGTCGCGCGGAGCCTCCTTGCCCATATAATTATCAAAGCCGTCAATGACTGTGTCGATATGCTTATCGCCGATATTCGCGTATGTCACCTGCTTGTTTCCGCCGAAGGAGAACCAGCCGTAATGAAGGTTGAGATACGCCTGAATGTATGAATCGGGGTGCTTTTTAAGCCCTGTAAGCCACGCCTTTATATACGCCTTGAGGTCGTCGGAGGTTGCATATTTGCAGTACTGGCTCTTTATTGAATCGGCAAGCTCCTTATCGTAGCTCTTGCCTATTTCATCAAGGTTACCGTTTAAAACGCCGAGGATTGCCTTCTCCTCTTCAGGGGAAATATCGTCTCTGTAATCGTGAACGTACCTTGCAGTCTGCGTAAACGGAACGGAAAGAAGCTCGCGCGGGCTACCTGATGAGATATTCATTGCGGGATATATAACACCTGCTATTCCAATCTGGAAAACAAGCATAGAGCAGAGCGCCGCAGAGGCAATTTTTACCGTGCGCTTTCTGTCCTTTAATCGGAAAAGTAATATGCACACAAGCATAAGCGCCATTATGTAAATACCGTTATTCCTTGTCATAATAAACACAAGAACGCACGCCGCATATGCAACGAGCCTGCCCCTTGTTATTCTTTCAGCGGTAAGAAGCTCATATGTAAGCACGATGACAAGAGTCATCATAGCCATAAAGAAGGTATCCTTGACCACAGTCATTGAATAAATCGGAAACAGCGGATTGAGCGCGAAGAACGCGGCAGAAAGCATAATAAATCTTTGCCTTGCGCCGTATTTTTTCATAACCGCAATGCAGTAGGCAAAGCTGAGCGCAAGCACCGCCGCCTGAACAATGCAGAGAAGCTCAAATGCAATTGCGTAGGAATGAATAAGCGCTCCGAATTTCAGAGTTATATTCAGAATTTCCGTATAAAAAACGGGATGGTGAGTGTTAATCAGAACGCTTTCATCTGCTAAAACTATCGCCCTTGCAGACCAAGCGTTGACGTACCTTCCGACAAGCTGCGCCAGCTCGTCCTTAGCGTCAGGTGTGAAGCAGCCCGGGTAAAGCAGAAGCATATACGGAGCCCAGAAAACGAAGAACAGCGCGCCGTATCCAAAAATCTCCCTTTTCATTGAAAGGGGCTTTTTCAGATAGTATGCGGAGTTGACGTTGAACGCATAATTTGAAAGAACAGAAAGAAGGGCGTAAATAACCATACCACAGCCGAGCATTTTTATCAGCGTTAAAAACACTGCGCCCTCGCTGCCGAGAACGTAAGCCCAGCTTCCCTTTTTGCTGTAGCTTTTACAGAGGATAAGCGCAAGCGGAGCAAGCCCTGAAAACACAGCCGCAACAGCCTTTTCAACGCGGCTGCCCTTGTATTTCGGAGCCCTGGAAAACAGAAAATAAAACACGCCTATAAAAAGCAATGAAAAAACATCAATGCCTTTAACTGCGTGCTTAAGATGGAAGAACAGCCTTCCGAATAAAATTTTTGATACAAGTACATCCTTGTACTTTTCGGGCATACCGTACTTTGCGCTGTTTATGTAAAGCGTCATCGACGAAACAGACGCCATCAGAAGCCAGAGCAAGTTTTTGAAATACGGCTTTGCCTTTTCAAAATATGGCTCAGCTGCCGCTTTTATCCTGCTTTTCATCAAGCCTTTCCGTTTTGTCCTTTCTGAAAACTATAAGCTTTGAAAAAACGTAATTTAAAATAACAATTACAATTGATAAAGAAATTTTTGAATATAAGCCGTCAGTTAAAAGAACGCCTATTTTATCAAGATGAAGAGCGTAAACTATTGTGAAAACAAAACGGTCAAGCCCCGCCTTTTCAAGAAGCGGAACGCCGAGCAGCTCAATAGCTCCCGTTACCGCCCTTGATGAGGCAAAGGTTAAAAATTCCCTTAAAACAAGCTTTTTTTCGAAGCTTTTCGATTTGAAAACCCACAGCTTGTTTGTAAAGAAAGCAAAAACCATCGCCAGCGTCCAGCTCAGGGTATTTGAAAGAATAACACCAAGGTGAAATACCTTTTCAAATATCGCATACGAGCCCCAGCTCACAATTGTTGCAAGAACGCCGAAGACAATGTATATAATTATTTCTTCATACTTTTTAAAAAATTTCTTCATAAATTATTCAGTCACGGGCGGGTATTGCTATCCGCCCGTGGAAAATTCAATATTATTCTTCAGCAGTTCCTCTTCTCTCTGCAAGAGCTGCTGAAATTTCAGCCTTCTTTTCGCCAACGATGTCATACTTGAACATCGGTATAACGGAAAGCAGAGCAAGGATACCCGGCATTACCGTATAAGCAAAGAAGATTATGTCCTTAGTCTTTGTTTCAAAGCCTGCTGCCGCGCCTGTTTCAATTGCCTTAAGAGTGTCCGAATAGCCTGAAATGCCAACGAACACAAGGCCGAGAGCAGTTCCGAGAGCAAGGCAAACCTTGATTGTGAGGGTAAGAATTGAATAAGCTGCGCCCTCCATTCTCTTGCCTGTTTCGTACTCATAGTAGTCAACACAGTCAGCAGTCATAATCATAGGCATAAGAGTAACTGCGCCGAACTGTAAGCCGATAAGGAAGAGTGAAAGGAAGAAGAGAACTGTGAGAACAGCGTTTCCACCCTTGAACCAATCCTCAGAGCTTGTGCAGGCCTTGAACCAGAAATGGCCGATAACAAATGAGAAAACGGAAGCGGCCAAGCCGTAGATTGACATAATGAGATAAACCTTTTTCTCATTGAGCTTTTTGATAAGAACAGGGCAGATTGCCATGCTTATCATTGAGCCGATAGCTGTTACAATACCGAGAACGGCAACGAGGTTCTGAGAGCCTAAAAGAACGTTTGCAGCCTGAACCTGAATACCCATAGCCATCTGACGTCCGAAGCCGAGGAAATAGGAAACGATAACGAGCATAAGCGGCTTGTTGTCCTTAAGAGCGGCAATCATATCCTTTGTTGTTATCTTTTCACTTGATTCGGTTACAACTCTTTCTTTATTGATAAGAGGAATAAGAGCGAAAAGCACGCAGCCGAGAACTGCTGTTAAAACTGCAACCCAGAAATACTCGGAAGCAATCATAGGTAAATCGGTTTCACCCTTTTTAACTATAACCTTTGAGCCCTGCGGAATTATTAAGCAAACGATAGGAACAATAACAACGCAGGCTGAGAAGCCTATCTGCTTAGCTGTGTTTGAAATTGAAACAACGTTAGTTCTCTCTGTCGGATTCGGGGTGAGCGCAGCGGCGATACCCTGAGACGGAACGTCGCCCATAGTCATAGCGATTGACCAGATGAGATATGTAACGAAAATCCATACGTAGGTTAAGGTTTTGTTCTCTTTAAACGGAACGTTGATAAAGATAACTGCGGTAAAAATAAGAAGCGGAAGGATTGAATAGGTTATCATTCCCTTGAATTTACCGAGCTTGCTCTTTGAACGGTCCACCATACCGCCGACGATCGGGTCGGCAACGGCTGAAATAATCTTTGCAACGAGGATAAGAATACCTACTACTGCAATATCAGCTCCGAGAATTGAGCCGTCAAATTCAGCCTGATAGGAATTGAGAAGCCCAACGATTGCCTGGAAGCCGAAAAGCCCGAGCGAATAAGCGATAATCTCTTTGACGCTCAGATATTTCTGCTTGCTGATGTCTTTTACGTTTTCCATAAATTTTCCTCCAAATATATATAAATTAGTTTTGCGCTTAAAAAACTGATTATTCCTTGAATACCTCTTTGAATATTTCAACGTGAGCCATTCGCATAACGGCGCTGAAAAGCTCAGAGCCGACAACGGGCATCATTCTGTTGAAATAAGCCATTGCGGTTGCGTCAAAGCCTCTTACCTGGAAAGGATATTTATTTTCAATTCCTCTCATAATTCTTCTTACCATAACGTCGCAATCGGTTGAGATGAGGCTCATAATCTTTTTGCTTGTTTTATCATTGTTTTCGCCCTGGTTGCGGAAAATATCGGTCTTAGTAAAGCCCGGGCATACAACGGAAACGTACATCTTATCCTTAAATTCAACCCTGATAGCCTCGGTAAGCGATTTAAGGGCTGATTTTGAAGCCGAATACATTGAGGTTCCGGCAAGAGTCATAAGCGCTGCAGAGGAATCAATGTTGATTATTGCAGGGTCGGGTGACTCGAGAAGCAGAGGAAGAAGATTTTTGATTGAATAAACGCAGGAGAAGAAATTAATCTGCATTGCTCTTTCAATTTCTTCGTATGAATACCTGTCAAATCTTTTAAACTTGGGAAGAATACCCGCGTTATTTATAAGAATATCGGGCTTTACGCCTGCTTCTTTAATCTCTTCAACAAAGTTTTCCCAATTCTCTTTAACTGAAACGTCAAAAAGCTTATAAGAAAACTGGTCCTTATACTCGTCTCCGAGCTCTTCAATAAACTTAAGCATCTTGGGCTCGGACCTTGCTATGCCTATAACGGTACATCCGTGTTTTTTTATAAGCGTTGCGGCAATTCCTGCACCCATACCGCCTGAAGCTCCTGTTACAATTGCGGTTTTTCCATCAAGCCAGCATTTTTTCATAATAATACCTCCGAGGTAAACAATATTCCTTCATAATTATACTATAATTCAAAACCATTTACAATATAATTTTTATTATATTATTTACATTACAAGACATTTTGACTGATATATTATATAAATTTATACTATTTTGAAGATACATATATTTAAACATAAAAAATCTTGACAAAAAAATGAATTTGTGGTATGAATTAACTATTAAAGATTGTGTACAATCAATTTAAATCAGGAGGGGTGACTATGGATAAGCGCATCGTCAGAACTCGGCACGCTGTATTTAATGCAGTATTTGAACTGGCAACTGAAAAAGAGCTTGACAAAATTACCGTTGTTGAGCTTTGCGAAAAGGCAGGAATTAACAAAAGCACCTTCTATCTCCACTATAAAAGCATAAACGACTGCCTTCAGAAATGCTTTGACCTTTTCACGGACAAGATTCTTGAATTCGGAAAGGATATTGATTATAACACAATGTCCGTATCCCCTGAGGAAACGGTTAAAAAGATTCTTGACGCAGCAGAAAAAAATATGGCTTACGTTCTTAAATTCAAGAACACTGTTTTTTACGATTCTGCAATAAAATCGCTCAAGGATAAATTTGTAGGCATCATTTGCGAAAACAACAGCATCAACCTGAAGGATAATTACCACGAGGTTGCTAAGGTTGCGTTTCTTGTTGGCGGCTGCGCTGATTTAATAATTATGCTCACGCCTGATTTCAACAGAGACGAAATTGAAAAAATAATGGTTGACACCATTAAGAGAAAATAAAAAAACGGCGGTTGGGGCGCCCTCCGCAAGGAAGGTTAGGTTTTGGCTTTGTCCTTTTGCCCCTAAAGAAACTAAAAATCGCCTGAATACGAAAGTATGCAGGCGATTTTGTATTTCCTTTATTGCCTAAAATTACTTTGCCAAAACTGCATTGCACCTTAAAATCTGCCAATTTTTTGTTAGAACAAAGCACAAAATAGGGTTAAGGCTTGCCGCCTTAACCCTATTTTTAATGATGTTATCGCGAAAAAGTGGCGATTTAAAGGCTGATATTCCTTACGAAGGGCGCCCCTTCGGTGAACCGCCGTTTTCTTTTACTATTTGCTTATTTCAACATTTGTTGTTATTTTTTCATCGCTGAAGGAGATAAGCTCGCTGATTTCAATTTCAAGCTGAGTTTTTGTATCGTTAAGGATATATACCTTTTTAACCTCCTTGGTTGTTCCCGGTTTGATTTTAACGTCAAGCCCGAAATCATCGTCGTCAGAGCTGATGAAGCTGTCCTCAAGCCCTACGCCGTCCTGATAAACGTCGTCGCTGAGAGCGACGTCAAAGCTCTGTGCTTCCTTTGAATTGTTTGTAAAGCTGTAGGTAATAAGGACAGAATCCTTTCCCTCCCAGTTTTTACAAAGCTTTGCAGATTTGACTGTGCAGATGAAATCTCCGATTTTACCTTCAACCTGCTCCTGAGCCTCTGCTGCCTGAGTTTCCTTTTCCGTTTCATTCTCATTTTGAGCCGAAACAGAGGCAGCTGTTGTTGGCTGAGCTGTTTTATCATCCTTTGAAGAGCTTCCGAGAGCTATTCCTCCGATGATAATAACCGCAATTACTGCAAGGATAATAAGCCTCTTTTTTCTTTTTTTCTTTTTCTGCTCCTCCATTGCCGCGTTCACTGCGTTCTGAACGTCTGCGGGATTCCCCTGAGGCGGCATTGGCGGCATCTGATTAAAATTGTCTGCCATAAAAACAAACCTCCTTTTTATTGATAAGCCCATTATATAACCAAAGGAGGTCCGTGTGGTGTGCCGGCAGCACACCATTATTTTGCAGGAGAGAGTAAAATAATCAATGTGCCGATTAATAACGACAGAAAGATGAAAAACACAATCCATCCCCTTTTGCTTTTCGGCAGGGCATAACGGGTAAAGGGCAGCCTTTCAAGATAATTCATAAAATCAAAGGCTATGAGAACAGGCAGCCCGAAATAGAAAAACACCCAGATTGCAGCCGAAATTCTGAAGCCGAGAGAGGAGTCAGGCATATCAAGCGCAGCGGCTTCAAGAATGAAGAAAAAGATGTAATAGCAAATTGCGATAATTTTATTTGCCGTTTTATTGCTTCTGAAGCCAGGGATTGAGCGCATAATGTTTTTTCTCACGCGCTTTCTGTCAATATCAAGCATAATTTCTTCAACCGAGGAATACCTGTTATTTTCATCAATTTCAATGCATTTCAGGATTATCGGGGTAAAATAGCTGTCGGCAATTTTCTCGTTCGGCATTCTCAGGGTAAGCATATAGTTTATCAGCACGCCGAGGGAATAAACATCGGCTTTATAGTTTGTCTGGGAAAAGCCGTATTGCTCGGGCGCCGCGTAGCCCTGAGTTCCGAGAATCTGAGTATCGCTCGGCTTATAAGGCGATGTGATTCTGCTTATGTCAAAGTCAATAACCTTGACAACGCCCGTGTTATCAATCATAATATTATTCGGGTTTATATCGCGGTGAACTATGCCGAGGGAATGCACCTGCGCGAGCGCACTGCACACGGCGATTGAGACGTTTCTCACGGTGGCTTCATCAAGCGCTCCGCGGATTTCAATATACTTTTTCAGGGTAACGCCGCTTATGTATTCCTCAACAGCGTAGAATACTCCCCCGATTTCGCAAAAGCCCAGAAAGCGCACGATATTAGGACAGTTAACGCTCATCAGTCTTTTGATTATATCAATGTCGCTCAGGGATATTCTTTTAAGAACATATACGCAGTTATCATAAGTTGCGAGCTTAGTGGTTTCATTAAGCTCCTGAATAATCCTGTACAAAAAATCACCGCCATTCAATACGCATATTTTATCACAAAACGACGGATTTGTGTAGTGTTTTCAGCACAAAGTCCAAAAAGAGGTACATATGGAAAAATCAACAAACGAGCTGCTTGAGGCGCTCAAATCAAAAAAGACATACGAGGAATTCTTCAAGGAGGAGATTGGCGAGTTCTATTTTTCCTCAATTTCGGAATATCTTGAGCTGCTGCTCAGCGAAAAGGGGCTGACAAAAAGCGAGGTTATACTGAGGGGGAACCTTGATAAAAACTACGCTTATCAGATTTTTAACGGAAACAAAACGAATCCGTCAAGAAATAAAGTTCTTATGCTCGCCTTCGGAATGGGGCTTAGCCTCGGTGAAACGAGAAAGCTGCTGAAAGTGGCTTCACTCAGCGATTTATACGTCCGCTCCCCGAGGGACAGCATAATTATGTTCTGCCTTAACAAGGGCGAAAGCCTTATCACGACTAACGAATACCTAAACGATTTCGCGCTTGAAATACTTGAATAACAGTTCAATCATAAAGAACAAAAAGGCTGCCTCGGCAGCCTTTTGTTATGAATTATTTTGCAAGGTAAAGAGCGCTTGTGTCGATATTGGTATTATCAACATACCAGCAGTTATCAATTTTAACAACGTAAAGCTGCTGTGTTGCAACTACCTTTTCGTTCTGGTCCTTAACCTCAACCTCGGCAAGAGCGACCTCGCTGATACCGTCCGAGCAATCAAGCTTTTTGAAAGCCTCAACCATATCCTTTGTGTATTCGTGAGTTTTCTCCTGCTTGATGAAGAGAATCTTTTTGGTATAAGGAACATCCTTAACGCCGTACTCCTTTACCTTTGCTTCTCCGCTTTCGGCAACGGGAGTAATTCTTGCCTTATATTCCTCAATATATTTCTTTGCTTCGTCTGCGCTCAGGCTTTTGCAGGATTTAACGGAGGTGGTGAGCTTATAATCCTTGCCGAACATATTCTGATACGCGCCGATTTGCTCCTTAACCTCAGCCTTGCCCTCCTCAGCCTTCTGCGCCTTAAC
>CAMOWP010000038.1 GCA_946628455.1 uncultured Clostridia bacterium
CTTGTTGACCCGAGCATTGACGAAATCAAGGCGGCAAGAGGCAGCGAGGTTACGGGGCTTTTCGGAAAGAACGTTTTTAAAATCTGCCAGAAGGCAGACGTTGTTTTTCTCGCTCTTCACGGCGAGGACGGCGAAAACGGAAAGGTTCAGGCGTCGCTTGACACGCTTGGAATCAAATACACGGGCTCGGGCTGCCTTGCTTCGGCAATCGCTATGAACAAATTCATCACGAAGCAGCTTATGTCGGCTAACAATATTTTAAACGCCGAATACATAGTTCTTAAAAACGGCGCCTGCGCTCTCCCCTCCTTTGGAATGCCCTGCGTTATCAAACCGAGCTCAGGCGGCTCAAGCGTTGGCGTTACAATCGTATGGGACGAGAAGGATTACGAAAAAGCCGTTCGCCTCGCTTTTAAATATGAAAACGAGGTCATAGTTGAAAAGTACATCAAGGGAAGAGAATTTTCTGTCGGCGTTCTCGGAGACACTGTGCTTCCTCCGATTGAGATTATCCCGAAGGCAGGCTTTTACGATTACAAAAACAAGTATCAGCCGGGCGCAACAATTGAAATCTGCCCCGCAGAGCTGACTGAAACGCAGACGGCGGACATTCAGAAAAGCGCAAAGGCGGTATTTGACGTGCTCGGGCTCGAGGTTTACGGAAGAATTGATTTCATCCTCAACGAGGCTGACGGAAAATTCTATGCGCTTGAAGCAAACTCCCTCCCCGGTATGACGGGAATGAGCCTTCTTCCGCAGGAGGCAAAGGCAATCGGAATCGAATATCCCGCCCTGTGCGATAAAATCGTTCAGCTCTCGCTCCAAAAATACTAAAAATTAAAGCTTTACGGAAAACCGTAAAGCTTTTTTGTTTTATAAAATTGATTTGAGGTATTCGTAAAACTGCTCCATTTTCATACCTCTTGAGCCTTTGACGAGGACGGCGTCGCCCGACTTGATTTTGCCGTCATTTACGAAGGCTTTAATTGCTTCTTCAAGCGCTTCGCGCTCGTCCTTTTTAAACACCTTGCAGTTTTTCTCCATTCCGTTTTCAAACGCGGCGCAGTCATCGCCGATGAAAAATGCAAAATCGAGCTTATTATCCCTGCACATTTTGCCGAGGTTGAAATGCTCTTTTTCTGCGAATTCTCCGAGCTCGAGCATCTCGCCGAGGAAGGCGATTTTTCCGCCCTGCCCTGCGTGAATTTTGAGCGTTTCAAGCGCAACGCGTGCTGAATCGGGGCTTGAATTATAATAATCCTTGATAATTTTAACGCCGTTTACTGTTTCAGCCTCCTGGCGCATACCTACGCTCTTATAATTTTCAAGCGCTGAAAACGCCCTGTCAACGCTGATTCCGAGCGCAAGACCCGCCCTCATAGCTTCAAGCGCGTTGAGAACGTTATAATTTCCGAGAACGGGGATAAAGCCTTTATATTCTCTGCCCTCATAAACTGCCGTGAAATAAGTTTTGCCGTCCTTCGCTTCAATATCCTTTGCATAAAGCGATTTGTGCGCCTCCTCGCCGATTCCGATAAACGCTTTTTCAAAAGCGCCCGTATCGGCTGTTTTAAGAAGCGCGTCGTCACCGTTTAAGATAAGGAGACCGTCAGGGCTTAAGCCTTCCGTAATTTCAAGCTTTGCCTTGAGGATGTTCTCCTGAGAGCCGAGGTTTCCTATATGCGCCTTGCCTACATTTGTTATCATTGCGATATCGGGCTTTGCAATATTCGTAAGGCGGCTGATTTCGCCGAGGTGATTCATACCCATTTCAAGAACGGCAACGGCGTATGTATCATCAAGCTCAAGCACGCTTTTCGGGAGGCCGATTTCGTTATTGAAATTCTTTGCGGTTGAATAAACGCTATAGCCTGACGAAAGAACGGCCGCGGTCATATCCCTTGTTGTTGTTTTTCCGTTGCTGCCCGTAACTGCTACAACCTTGATGTCAAGAGTTGATTTGTAATACGCCGCAAGGCGGTGAAGCGCGAGCAGAGTATCGTCAACGTATAAAACGGGAACGCCCGCCTCAACCTTTTTTGAGCAGACTACAGCGGCGGCGCCGTTTTTCTCGGCAACGTCGATATAATCGTGCGCGTCAAACCTCTCGCCCGAAAGCGCAATAAAAATGTCCCCCTGATTAATAGTTCTTGTGTCTGTGCTTACTCCGCTGATTACTATATCATTATCAGAAGCGCAGGCAGCGTTTATATTTTTCACTATATCCGAAAGCTTTAATCTGTTCATAAATCCACCTCAATAAATTATATTAATAAGATAATGGAAAAACACGCCGATGTCAAATATTATTTGGCCTTTTCGGTATCCTTTTGCGACTTATCAATAATAGTGTACAGCTCTGAATACATATCGTCTGCCATTTTTATTTCCTCATCGAGCTGAAGGAGCTGCTTTTCGGTTTTAGTATACTGCTTCCACTCGGGAAGATTTTCGCCGTTCGGGTTGCCCGTTTTAACAAAATTCACCCAGTAATTCTGCATAGCTTCGCTGAGCGCTTCGTCCTTTTCGTCGTAGAGCCACGCGTGGCGCCAAAGGTTGCCGTAAGCATAGGGCATTTCGCCGCCGTGATTTGCGCGCAGAGATTTATTGTCCTTACTGAAACAGTAGAAATATACGGGTCTGTTTTCTTCGGCAACGTAGTCGGACCATTTTTTATGGCTGTATGCAAACCATGTTCCGCCGAGGACGTAGTTATAAGTTCCCTTTGCGCTTCCGCCCGCTTCAACGGCAAAATCATAATCGAGCTTTTTGCTGTCTGCAGGGTAAGCGCTGAGAACGTCCTTTGAATATTTTCCGAAAAGGTCGCTCATTGCGTTTTCATACGCCTTGTCATCAACCTTATTAAAGAGGCCGAAAACATTTGCCTCGTGGGAATTATAGCCGTTGAGAAGCGCCTGCTCGTTATTCTGTTTCTTTTCATAAGTGAGATACGGCTGCTCGGTTATCGCGTAGCCGTCAACGGTCATTGCGCTGTTATTTGCAGAGGTGTTAACAAGCTCCTCGGCAGGGATTTTTCTTAAATCCCCAACGCTCTTTGCGCCGAAATCGTCAAGCGTTTTATCGCCCTGAATGAGAGCTTCTGCCATATCTCTGAAGGTGTGGTAAGGCGTTATCGGAGTAATGCCGCTGCTCTCGCCGATTGCATAGCGGAAAAGCCCCTTTGCAAGCGGAGATATGCACAGCGCGTTTACGCTTGACGAGCCTGCAGATTCGCCTGCAACGGTTACGGCGGACGGGTCTCCGCCGAAATACTTAATATTTTTCTGCACCCATTTAAGCGCCTGCACCTGGTCAAGCAGGCCGTAATTTCCCGTTGTTTTATTCGGGCTTTCCTTTGCGAGCTCCTCGTTTGCCATATAGCCGAAAACATTGAGCCTGTAGCCGAAATTAACAACGATAATTCCCTTTTTGGCTAAGTCCTCTCCCCTGTATTCGGAAAATGAGGGCTGGCCCGAGGTGAGCGAGCCGCCGTGGATGAAAACGAGAACGGGCGCGTTTTTCACCTCGCCACCCGGCTTCCACACGTTTATGTAAAGCGAATCCTCGCTGACTGCTTCCCTGTAATTATCCTTAAGGTCAATTTTATAGTTATGGTAGCCGATAATGGAGGTCAGCGAATTGTAAAGCTCGCTGTTTCTTTTTTGCATAGACATCGGGGCAAAGGTGTCGCACTCGCGGACGCCTTCCCATTTGTCAGGCTCCTGCGGCTCCTTCCAGCGGAGGTCGCCCACGGGAGGCTTTGCATACGGAATTCCCGCAAAAACCTCAACGCTTTTATCCTCGCTGAAAACGCCCGATATATCGCCGTCTGAAATTGAGATAACCTCTGTTTTTTCAGGCTTTTTAACATCCACTGCGGGAACGCATTTATATGGCGGCTGCGAGATAATCATTGTTGCTCCGAGCACCGCGAAAAAGCCGAGCCACGCAAGAAAGCGCGTTCTTCTTCTTTTGTTTTTAATAACCTTTATTTCAAGGATTACATACAATGCGCAGAACAAAACTGCCATTACCCAGCCGAGCAGAGTGTTTTTGGAAAGCTCCAGTATGGCTGAATATATTACCATTACAACAGCGAGCAGAATAAAAAAGCCCGCCCTGAATTTCTTTTCCTTTTTCTCCTTTTTCTTCAAGGCAATACCCCCTTTTACTTAATTATATCAAGCGCACAATTTAATTACAAGCAATTTTCATTGATATTACGCTTATTATGCTGTATACTGAAAACGAGGTGATAAAAATGGCATTTAACTGGGCGTACATAGGAAGCGGCAGCATTGCAAAAAACACGGCAAGGAGCATTGAAAAGGGCGAGCACGGAATTGTGGCCGTTTATTCGCGCACCTATTCAAAGGCTGAGGCGTTTGCAAAAAAGCACGGCGCAACAGCATACAGGACTTTTGAAGAAGCTGTAAACGATGAGAGAGTTGACGGAGTTTACATTGCAACGCCGCACACCTCTCATCTTGAATACGCAATAAAAGCGCTTGAAATGAAGAAGCCCGTGCTTTGCGAAAAGCCTGTAGGAGTCAGCAAAAAAGAGGCTGAAAGGATGATAAACACGGCAAAGGAAAACGGCGTTTATTTCTGCGAGGCGATGTGGACCTGGTTTTCAGACGTTGCGCTGACGGTTAAAAAATGGATTGACGAAAAACGTATAGGCGAAATCAAAAGCGTTGTTATTGACTACTCCTTCCCCGGGCTGATGATGAATAAAAATTCCAGAGTTCTCACACCCGAAACTGCGGGAGGCGGGCTGCTTGACGTTGGCATTTACCCGATAACATACTGCTACCGCCTTTTCGGTATGCCGAAAAGCATCAGCTGCAGCGGCGAGCTCAAAGGCGGGATAGACATAAAAGAAACCGTAATACTTGATTACGGTTCCTTTAAGTGTAAGCTTAATATTTCACTTGATAAACTCAAGGAGGGCTGCAAAATTGAGGGAGCTAAAGGAAGCATCAGCATTCCTATGTTCCATATGGCGTGGAAGGCAACCCTTAAAAGCGCAGGCGAAAAAGAAATTTTCAGGGGTAAAACGGATTATCTGACGGAATTCAGCGCCGTTGCCGATGAAATCAGAAGCGGCAAGACGGAATCTGAATTCATTCCGTTTTCCTCAACGCTGAGCTGCCTTGAAATAATTGACGAGTGCAGAAAGCAGCTCGGGCTCGTTTACCCGTTTGAAAAATAATTATTTAAGAAGCTCAATTACCTTTTTAACGTCCTTATCGGAAATATCGTTAAAGTTCTTTGTAATGAAGGATAGCATATCCCGCTGCTCATAGAAGGAGTAAACAGCAATATCGTCAAGATAGCCGTATTTTACAACCTCCGCCTCAGGGTTTGAAAAGTAAACTATTCCGTTAACGTAAACGTCTGCTCCGTTTTCCCTGAGGTAATGGGCAAGGCGGTAAATATGGGTTGAAATTTGCCTTACGGGGCTGTAAAAGGTCTTTGTGTAAGGCGTTCCTCCCCTGCCGATTTTAGTCTGCTCCCAGTTAGTATCGGTCATATTGCCGACTATTCTGCCGCGGTGGTTTTTGCTTTCAATAATAAACACGCCGCCCTTGCCTACCACTATATTGTCAACCTCGCTCATTTTGCCGTCATAGGTTATATGGGCGTTTTTGAAAACGGTGTAGGAATCGGGGAGCCTTTCAAGCAGGCGTTCGGTCATATTTTCGCCTTCAAGCCCCGCTTCAATAATCGCCGCCTTATCACGCCCCTTAAGGACTATGACAAGGTAAACGGCTCCGACGAAGAATATCCCCGTGCCCGCAAGCACGATAAAGGAATCGAACTTAACAAGGCCTGCAATAAGGAGCGCCGCTGCAACAATGAAAATTGCAAGCAGCTTGGCGTAGGAGGAGGCTCTGCTTTTCTTTGCCTTTTTCAGTTTTTCTTCAAGCTCTTCGCTTTTTTTAACTATATTTGCCATAATTGATAATCATTTATAAAGCCTTGGATAAACCAAGGCTTTTTAGTTTTATTTAATCTTCCAGCCGTTATGGTCTGTATGGAGCAAATCGTGCGCCTTATGGCTCAGAGGAGCCTCCATATATTCGTTGTAAAGCTTTAGAACTGAAGGATTCTCATGCGAAAAGCGAATAGGATTATCGCTATCCAGAGCATAAAGCCTTCTTCCACGGCTCTCATACATCTCAAACGGGTGAATAGGCTGTCCGCCGCCGCCTGCGCAGCCGCCGGGGCACGCCATAATCTCAACGAAATCGTACTCAACCTCGCCTCGTCTTATAGCTTCAAGCAGCTCTCTTGTGTTGCCGAGGCCGCTTGCTACAGCGCAACGAACCTTAGTTCCTTCAATATCAAACTCAGCCTCGTTCCAGCCCTTGTGGTATCCGCGAACAGGCATAAACGCGTCTGCGTCGGGATTCTTGCCCGTTGCAAGGAAATAAGCCGAGCGAAGCGCAGCTTCCATAACGCCGCCCGTTGCGCCGAAGATAACTGCAGCGCCCGTTCCGTCGCTGAGCGGGTCGTCAAGCGGCTTATCCTCAAGCTCGCTTATGTTAATGCTTGCGGCTTTAATCATCTTGATTAGCTCGCGCGTTGTTATAACAAGGTCAACATCCTGACCTCTTGTTTCGCTTCCCATATTCTCATATGCGCACTCTGCCTTTTTTGCAACGCAGGGCATAACGGAAACGCAGATTACATCCTTAGGGTCTCTGCCGATTTTCTCTGCAAAATAGCTCTTTGCAACTGCGCCGAACATCTGCTGAGGGCTCTTTGCGCTTGAAAGCTGGTCTACCATATCGGGATACTGAGTTCTCATAAACCTTACCCAGCCCGGGCAGCAGGAGGTGAACATCGGGAATTTGTTATTCTCTTTATCAGAGAGCTTTTTAAGGAATTCGCTTCCCTCCTCCATAATAGTGAGGTCGGCTGAGAAGTTTGTATCAAATATGTAATCGAAGCCGAGCTGCCTTAAAGCCTCGCCCATCTTTTCGATTGTTGCGTCCTCTTCGGAAAGACCGAGTTCCTCGCCCCACGCCGCTCTTACAGCGGGAGCAACCTGAACAATTTTAACCTTATCCTTCTGAGCAAGGATATCGTAAAGCTTGTTCTTATCGTCTCTCTCATGGAGCGCGCCGACGGGGCAGTGAGTTATGCACTGGCCGCAGACTGAGCAGTCAGCCTTGTCAATGCTGAGCCCGCCCTTAACGTCAACCGTTGTTCTTGCGCCCGTTCCGCATACATCCCAAACGCCGAGCGCCTGCACCTTGTTACAAATCTGGATACAGCGCATACATTTGATACACTTTTCGTTATCGCGGATAAGCGGAAAGTCTCTGTTCCAGTTAACCTTTCTGATTTTCTTTTTATAGATATCGGTTGAAAGGCCGAATTCCTCAGCAAGCGCCTGAAGCTGGCAGTTTCCGCACCTTGCGCAGGTTGCGCAGTGGTAATCGTGCTCTGAGAGAATAAGCTCAAGGGTTGCTTTTCTTGAAGCCATAACCTTAGGGGAATTTGTGTAAACAACCATTCCCTCCTCAACCGCGTTGTTACACGCAGCGGCAAGGCGCTCCATTCCCTCAATTTCAACAACGCAGATTCGGCAGGCGCCGATTTCGTTAATATCCTTTAAATAGCAAAGGGTCGGGATAAGAATTCCGTTTGCATTTGCAGCTTCAAGGATAGTAGTTCCCTTTTCAACAGTAATATTTCTGCCGTTAATCGTTAAATTTACCATTTAAAAATTCTACCTCCTTCAAAGCATCCGTAGCCGAAATGGTCACAGCGCAGGCAGCGGTTTGCCTCCTGCATAGCTTCCTTATCGCTCATACCGTATTCAAACGGGTCAAAGTTATTGTTTCTCTCACACGCTTCCTTTTCCTTCATATTGACTCTTCCGCAAGGCGTGCGGTCATAAACGCGAGCCGCGGGAACGTCAACATGGCTTTCGATAATGTGATTGAAGCCGAGGTATTCGTCAATATTGGCAGCCGCAGCCTTACCTGCCGCAATTGCCTTGATAACGGTTGCAGGGCCTGTTGCGCAGTCTCCGCCCGAGAATACGCCGTCCATACCCGAAATCATAGCAAAGGCGTCTGCGTCTATCTGGTCCCACTTTCTCGGGAGGCCGTATTCAGCGAACTGGTCGCTTTCAATAGCCTGGCCGATAGCAACAACAAGAACGTCGCAAGGGATAAGATATTCGTCCTCGCCTGCGTCCTTAGGAGCAGGTCTGCCGCGCTTAACCTCGCCTATCATCTGGTTTTTAACCCAGAGGCCCTTAACGTTTCCGTCCACGCCCTTTTCAATTCTTGAAGGAGCTACAAGCTCGAGGATTTCCGCACCCTCAGCCTGGGCGCCGAAGATTTCCTCTTCAAGAGCGGTCATATCGTAAATTCTTCTTCTGTAAACAACGCTTACCTTGTCAGCGCCTGCGCGAACGGCAGTTCTCGTGCAGTCCATAGCAACGTTACCGCCGCCGATTACGATAACCTTTTTGCCGCTGTAATCGGGATATTCGCCGTCGCCTATTTTCCTGAGCATATCAACGGCTGAAATTACGCCGTTTGCGTCCTCATTTTCAAGGCCGACCTTTTTATCCTTATGCGCGCCGATTGCGATATAAAGCGCGTCGTATTCCTCAGCGAGCTTTTTGAGCTCGGCTGCTGAGTCAATTCTCGTGTTGAGCTTAACGTCAACGCCCGTTGAAACTATGCAGTCAATATCCTGCTGGAGCCTTGTTCTCGGGAGTCTGTAATTCGGGATACCGTATCTGAGCATACCGCCGAGATACTTTTTCTCCTCAAAAACAGTAGTCTGATGACCCATAAGCTGAAGGTAATAAGCACAGGTAAGTCCGCTCGGGCCGCCGCCGATGATGGCGATTTTCTTGCCCGTCGGCTCCATACACTCGGGAGCGGGAACGTCCCCTGCCTTATCGCATACATAACGCTTGATTCCGCGGATGTTGATTGGGTCGTCAATCATCTGCCTTCTGCAGTAATTCTCACACGGGTGCTCGCAGATGAGAGCGCACGCAGTCGGGAAAGGATTATCCTTTCTTATCTGCCTAACAGCGTCCTCGGGTCTGCCTGCTGCGGCAAGCGCAATATAACCCGGGATATCAACGTTTGCAGGGCATCTTGTAACGCACGGAACAGGCCTGTCAAAATGGCACATACACTTTCCGTTTTTAACGTGGGATTCAAAATCCTCCCTGAAGCCCTTAACGCTTACGAGCACCATATTAGCAGCCTCGTAGCCGATAGCGCAGTCCGCTGAAAGATAAACAGACTGAGCCGTTTTTTCAATTAAATCAATAGTCGACATATCTGCTTCGCCGTCGAGCACGCTTTCAATCAGAGTTGCAAGCTGACCGAGACCTACGCGGCACGGAGTACACTTACCGCACGACTGAGAGTGGCAGAGTCTTACGAAGCCTAACGCAACATCTATAGGGCAGGAATTGGTAGAAACTGCGTTAACCCGGCTTCCGAGCTCTTCATAGAGCCTGTCAACAGTTGCCTCAACCTTTGAAACAGATTGAATCTTTTGTCTTGCCATATTAATCCTTATCCTTTCATCCTGATAAGTTGATTATAAATTATATTAATAATAAAGTCAATTGCGTAAAAGTGAATTTAATAATTCATACATATGAACAAAACACCGCAGAAATCAGGGGATTCCCGCGGTGTTTAACCGACAATCGTTTTTTATATAAATCTGTTTTGCGTTTCGTCGTATGTAAAGCCGTAATTCGCAAGCTTTTCAACGATTTTATCCCTGTCCTCGCCGAGGTCGTCGCACAGCGCTTCAAGGCTCGGATAATAGTCCCTCAGCTTTGTGTTGACAACGCTCATAAGTATGAATGCGTCCTCGGGAAGCGCCATTACTGCTTTTCTCCGTTATCGAACTTTTCAAGCGCTTTAACTGTTGCAGCAAAGCAGTTTGCAAGTCCTTCAGGGTTCATATTGTCATATGTATCGCGGCGGGTGTGATAGTAATCCTCAAGCTTATGGTTAAGACCTGTGATACCCGTTGAACGGAAGCCTGCCTGAGTAAACGCAGCGTTATCCGTTGCGCCGCCAAGCGGAGGAACCCAGCCCTTTGTTACGGGGATTTCAAGCTCCTGAGCAGCCTCAAGGAAGAGGTCGCAAACGTCCTTGTCAGCCTTAACGGTGCCGTTAAGGTCGCGATAGTTAACCATTAAGTATTTCGGGTCAAAAATAGTATCGTATGAGAAGAAGAAGGTAGGAACGTCCTGCCATTCGCCCTTATGAGCCTCGCACCATGCCTTTGAGCCGCGGAGACCTGCCTCCTCAGAGCCTGTAAGAACAACTGCAAGCTCAGTATTTTCAAGCTCAATGCCCTCGTCCTGAAGCGCCTTAAGAACTGCAATACCCATATAGCAGCCTGTAAGGTTATCGTTTGCACCGTCAACTATTCTTTTCTCGTTCCACATAAAGTAAAGGCCGATTTCAAACGGAACGAAGAGAAGTCCCCAGAGAGCTGCCTTGATAAACCAGTCGGCAGTTGTTACATTGGGATTGATTGCAAAACCGAGCATACTGCCGCTTTGCTTCATATAGATAATTGAGATGACAATGTAGTAAATTGCACCGATTGCACAAATGATTGCATGACCCTCAAAACCAACTCCGCCGAGCGCATAGTTAACGGGCCATTCCCATGCAGCGTCAGGATGTCCGTTGAAAACAAGACGTCTCTTTACTTCGCCTGTTGGCTTCTTAACTGCTGTTACGTTATGACCTTCTTTTTCCTTGAATGCCCAGTCAACAAATTTCTTATAAAGTCCGAACTGCAGAAATGCAATTAAAAGACCTGCTACGATAAGAATTACCGAAACAATCGGGAAGAAGAAATAAAGAATAATTGCGAGTAAAACGAAGGTAATTGTGAAATAAATCCAGCCGAAGAATGAGCCGGGATTTTCCTTAAAGCCCTCAATTTTTGTAAGCTCAGGGTCGCATCCGCCCTCTTTTTCAAGCACCTCAGCCATATATTCGCAGGCCTGAAGCTCTCCCTTTGAGCCCGGGTCTCTCTTTTCAAACGTCTTGATGATGTGAGTAATTTCATCAATCATATACTGAGCTGCCCAGTCTTTTTTGTCTATGATTTTCTTTAAATCCATAAACACATCTCCCTTTAAAGAATATTACTAAAAAATTGTAACACATTTTTTAGCTTCTTGCAACATTAAATTATTGATAATGGCTGATGAATATGTTAAAATTATTATGATAAAACACTAAAGGAGAAATAATATGACTCACGAAAACTTAAAGGGCAGAGTTGCAGTTGTTACGGGAGGCGGCGGAGTTCTCTGCGGTGCTTTTGCCAAAACTCTCGCAAAGCAGGGCTGCAAGGTTGCCGTTCTCGATTTAAACGAAGAGGCTGCGCAGAAATGCGCTGACGAAATCAATGCAGACGGCGGCTGCGCTATAGCAGTTGGCTGTAACGTGCTTGAGCTTGAATCAATGCAAAGGGCAAGGGATATTGTTGCCGAAAAGCTCGGAACCTGCGATATTCTTTTAAACGGCGCGGGCGGAAACAACCCAAAGGGCACAACAACAAAGGACACTCTTGAAAAAATCGACCTTGTTCAGAAGGACGAAAACATCAAAACGTTTTTTGACCTTGACCCCGCGGGAATCAGCTTTGTTTTCAATCTCAATTTCCTCGGAACGCTTATTCCTACTCAGGTTTTCGCCAAGGATATGGTTGAAAAGGAAAACACCTGCATTGTTATGGTAACCTCGATGAACGCGTTCAGGCCTCTCACAAGAATCCCCGCTTACTCTGCCGCCAAGGCCGCAGTTAAGAATTTTACGGAGTGGATGGCTGTTCACTTTGCACCTATGGGAATAAGGGTTAACGCAATTGCTCCGGGCTTCTTCTCAACAAAGCAGAACGCCTCTCTCCTCTGGAACGAGGACGGCTCTCCAACCGAGAGAACGGGCAAAATCCTTGCCGCAACTCCTATGAACCGCTTCGGCGAGCCCGAGGAGCTTGACGGCGCGCTGCTCTTCCTCTGTGACGAGGCTTACAGCGGCTTCATTACAGGTGTTAACATACCCGTTGACGGCGGCTTCAACGCCTATTCGGGAGTTTAAGCAACAACAAAAGGACTGTCAATGACAGTCCTTCTTTTTATTCGTTATCTTCGATTTCTTCCGAAGCGCTTTGTGTTTCGTTTGTTTCCTCGCTGTCCTCGGTTTTGCTCTCTGCTTCCTTTTTCTTGTTTCTTATAACCGCCGAGGTTATGAGAAGCGTTATTCCCGCTGTTGCAAGAACAACTGCAATCAGGATAAGAATGAGAGCCTGATTGGAAAGCCTTGTAATCCCGCCGGAGGCAGACGCGCCGTTTCCTTCAACTGCAAGGCTTTTGCCGTCGCCGCTTTCGCCCTTTACAGTTTTACTGCTGCTCTTGCCTGAGGTAGCTGTGTTGTCGGCAGAATACTTTTCTCCGCTGCCATTTGAACCGCCGCCCGAGGAGCCCGAGCCAGAGCCTTTATTCTTGCTTCCCTTTGTGGTTGTAATCCTTCCCTGCGGCGTAAATTTAGTGGTGGTTTCCCTCTCGGTTTTTCCCTTTTTGTCCGAATCCTTGTTCTTTGAGGTGGTCTTTTGCTTCGTTGTAGCTTCGGGCTTTGTGGTTGAAGGCTTTTCTAAAACTATATCCTCCTTAATGTTGCTGTATATATGGCCGTTAACACACAGGCTTATCGCTGCTTTGCAGTACGCTTCGCGCCCCGTGTACTGAACTGCGGAGATGAAGGTGTTCCGGCTCGCGTGGAAATTGCTCGCCGTCTTGAACAGCAATTCCTCCTCATCGGGCGTGTCATATTCCTTTATGCCGTTTTCGTCAACGGTAAGTGTATAATCCTCGCCCGGGAACCTGAAATAATACTTAACACTGACGTCCTGTGCACCTTCCTTCATAGTCGTCTCTGAAATGTCAAAATATGTGTAAAGCGTCATTGTGGAATTATCGGCATAATATCCGAAATTTCCTTTTAAAGTGTAAACATTATTCCGCCATACACAATTCTTGTCAAGCGCTTCAACAGTAACGTTTTCACTGCTTTTCCATTTCTGGTCATTAAGATAATCAACGTTAATCGCAAGGGCGCTGAATGCAGATGAAAACAGTATGCAGACAGCGCAAACTGCCGCCAGAACACTGATAAATCTTTTCGTTTTCATTGCACGCCTCCCTGCGCCTCTCGGCATTTTTACTTTATATTAAGTATACCACATATTAACCGCATTGAGAACAAAAAATAAATATTTTCTGCAAAAACTTTAAAATTACTCCCTGCGTCAGCAAAATAATTCGTATTTCGAAGCACCGTTTCAACCGCTTTTCAGAATAATTCAAAAAAATTTTTTAATAAAATTAAAATTTTACTTGATAATTCAAACAATATGTGTTATATTATCTCTTGCGAAAACGCAAAAAGCATATAGAGGTATAGTGTAACGGTAACACTCCGGACTCTGACTCCGTCATTTAAGG